>JAHFTG010000017.1:8985-16833 GCA_023269455.1 Opitutaceae bacterium
TGTATTGAAACGGCGGGCACGGCGGCGTCGATCACGCCGTCGTGATAGGTGCCGAAGAGCGCGAGAAGCGTATTCGGGCGGTCTTTGCCGCTCGGAGGCGGGGGCCGCCGGACTGGTCGGCGGCCTGCGCGTAAAGGAGCGGTATGCGTTACACAGAGAATGGTTAAGCGTGCGTAAAGGCGGGTTCGCGCCAGGTTTCCGCGCGCCGGCCATTCGAGTCGGTGAGCTGGGCGGTGAGGAGACTTTCCATTTCCTGGAGCATGCGTTCGCGGATATCGAGGGCGTGGGCCCGCTCGGCGAGCTGGGCGGTGATGGCTTGAAGATCGGCGACGAACGGAGGCGCGCTGAAGGGCGTGGCGGTCTGGGTGCCGGCCGGGCGGACAGGAGACGCGGAGAGATCGCCGTCGTTTTGTAGGGTGGCGAATTCGCGTTCGAGCCGGCGGGTGGCGACGCGCAATTTGTGTTCGCGATCTTCGAGGGAGGCACGTTGCAGGGCGAGGCGCGTTTCCATGTGGGCGAGCTGCTCGGCGCGTTGCACGAGGGCGTGTTCGCGGCGGGCGAGCGTGGGGCCGCCAGGTGCGCGTTCGGTGGACGCAAGGGTGCGCACGAGGGCGGCCAGGGTGGAAATCTGCCGGGCGCACGCACGATGGCCGGGCGTGGCGACGCGCAGCAGGTGGAGGAGTTGCCGTGCGGAAAGCGGATCGTGAATGATGTCGCGCAGGCCGGCCCGCATCGCATCGAGCACGAGAGGGAGAAGCGGGGCATCGCATACGAGCACGCCGTGTTTGACGCCTGCGCTCCGGCGCAGACGGGTCACCGCGGCGAAGGCGGCGTGCAGGCAGGGGGGCTTCATGCGCCGGGCGTCGAGCACGAGCAGATGCACGGGCGTGGCCGCAGGGGAGTCGCCTGCGGGTTCCTGTTCGACGCCCAGATGAAGCACGCGCGGCTGGTCTGGCTCGGTGACCGTGCCCTGGTGAATGAGCACAAAATGGATGAGCGAGGCGGACATGCGGGACGCGTTCAGGCGGTTGTCAGGGCATCGATGTCCACGCCGGCGTGCTGGCGGGCGGCTTCGGCGAGCGCGGCGCGGAGCGATGGATTTGGAATCGTGAAGTGATCGTCCACGAGGTTGAGGGAATGCAGTCCGGCGGCTTGCATGAGCTCGGTGGGGATTTGCAGGAAGACGCGGTAAACGAGGAGCTGGCCGGCCACGCCGCCGCCGGCCTTGGCGCCGATGGCATCGAGAATAGGCCGAAGCCGGAGACCTTTTGCGGAGGAGATCGGCGCCGATGGGCTCGGATGAGGGGATGCTCCCATGCGAAAATTTATGGCGGGCGGCGTCACTTTCGCCGGGGTGGTGGACGAAGATATGCGGAAAGAAACAATGGGGGAACGCTTCTCGGTCGGCGCGGACACGCGGGCCGGAGCGATCAGAAATGGAGACACGGAATGCGACGGCGGAACTGCCACGGGGGCGCTCGCAACCGGCGGCGGTGTTTCGCGAAAGGGTGCGGTCGAGCCTTCGAAGTGGGTGGTGGTGGCGGGCGCGGAGGAAGTCGTCGCGGCGTAGTCGCGCCAGGCGAGGACGTGTTTGCGGGCGAGTTTGCGGCGGACGAGGCGGCGGAGGGCAGCGTTGACCGCCTCGACGTCGAGCTTGAGGTATCGGGCGAGTTCGGCGGCGGTGCGGGACTGCGTGAGTTGCGCGAAGACGGCCCAGATGTCGGGCGAGAGCTCGATGCCGTCGATGCGGTCGGCGAAGTCTTCGCAGCGGATGTAGCGGTCGGCGATACGGGCGGCGGGCGTGGCGGTTTTCATGGCGGAGGGATTAGCGTTGAAGCGCGATGAGCAGGAAGGCGTCGGCGCCCTGCCATTGGAAAGGCAGGCGGAACGAGAGTGGCGGCGGGGCGAGTTCCCTGGGGAAATCACCGGCGAGGGCGGCGAGCGGCGGGGCGACGCGGAGGTGTTCGCCGAAGTGTTCGCGGGCATTGCTGGTGAGGGTGCTCGTGATCTCGGCGACGAGATCGAGCTGGGCGGCTTCGTCGTGTTGTTCCTCGCCCATGTGGCGGAGCAGCGCGCGGAGCAGATCGGAAGGGAGGCTCAGCGCGATCCAGCCGGTGAGGCGGCCGCTGACGGGCATGTAGCCGGTGCAGTCGAGGCGCGCGGGAAGAATGAGTTCGAGGGTAGGCGACAGGAATGCGGGCAGGGCGCCGCCCACGGTCTGGAAATAACGGCCGATGGTGCCGATGAAAACGGCGAGCTCGCGCTCGGGCTCGAAGGATGTGCTCACGAGGTGGCGAGGTTTTGTTGAATGGAAACGAGGACGCGGGAGCGGTGGTGATTCCACGTGACCGGCAGGATGTAACAGGTGCTGTCTTTCGCGGTGTGGACGGTGAGCGGGCCGCCTTCGAGGACGAAGGGCGTGGAGATCATGAAGCCGCCGCCGAGTTCTTCGCGGGCGTTGCCGGAGATGGTGTTGGTGATCTCGCCGACGAGTTCGGCGCACAGGCGATCATCGGGCGTGACTTCGCCGATGAGTGGGAGGAGCGCGTGGAGTTTTTCGCGGGGCGCGGTGTAATAGATGTTGCCGCGATGGGAGCCGGTGATGCCGATGACGGCGGAAAAATCGAGGGCGACGGATTCGTTTTCGGCGCTGAGATAAGGCGTGCCCAGCACGGCCTCGCCTCCGGCGACCATGGCGAAGTAGCGCGTGATGCTGCGGGCGAAAATCTTAAGAATGGTTTCTTCCATGTTGGCGGGTGGTTTCGGACGGGTCGCTGGCGCTCCCCGCTACGTTTTTTAATCGGAGAGGATGTCGTCGAGGGCGGTTTGCACGGCCTCGGCGGTGATCGGTTTCAGGAGAAAGCCTTGGGCGCCGCGTTTGATGGCTTCGACGGCGGTGGCTTTGTCGGCGAGGGCGGAGACGACGAGGATGACGGCCTTGGGGTTGCGCTTCAGGATGAGATCGACGGCGGTGAGGCCGTCCATGTCGGGCATGGTGATGTCCATCGTCACGACGTCGGGCTGGTAACGGTCGAACATCTCGACGGCGAGCCGGCCGTTGGTCGCGGTGCGGACTTCCTTGAAGCGAGTGCGCGCGAGGCTGCGCTCGATGGCGCGGCGCATGATGAGAGAATCGTCAACGATGAGCAGTTTCATGCGGCGGCGGGAAAATACAGGTGGAACTCACAGAACTGGCCGGGCGTGCAACGGACCTCGATGGCGCCGCCGGCTTCGTCCACGACCTTGGCCTTGATGATGTCCATGCCCATGCCGCGACCGGCGTGGGTGTTGACCTCGGTGGCGGTGGAAAAACCGGGCGCAAAGATGCAGCGGGCGATGTCGGCCGGAGCGTGATCGCCGCCGGGCGTGATCAAGCCGGCCGCTTCGGCGCGCTGGCGGATGGCATTCATGTCGAGTCCCGCGCCGTCGTCGCGGAAGACGATGCCGAAGAGCCCGTCTTCCGTGCGGGGAAGTCCGCGCACGGAGAGGGTGGCGGCGGGAGGTTTGCCCACGGCGAGGCGCACCGGCGAAGGCTCGATGCTGTGGGCGAGGGAATTGCGCGTGAGCTGGATGAGCACGTCGCGTATCAGCGCGGGACGGTCGGCGGCGACGGTGTGAAGCGCGTAGTCGTCGATGGTGAGCGTGGTGACTTTATCGAGATCGCGCGCGGCGTCGGCGACGAGTTGTTGCAGGCCGGCGGTGATCTGGGTGGCGGGACTGCTGATGGCGGCGGCGGACGAGTCGGAAAGATTGCCCGCAGCGGCCACGGGCTGGCGGAGGCCAACGAGTTTGCCGCGCAGCTCCATGAGGTCGCCGAGATCGGCGCGAAGGCCGGCCTGGGCCACGACGACGGCGAGGAAATCATCGCCGGTGAGCACGGGGCGGTCGAGCAGCTCGGAGAGTTTCGACTCAAAAAGATGGGCGGCTTTTTGGAAGGTGGTGAGTTTGAGAAGCGCGGCGTTGCCCTTGAGGTTATGCACGCTGCGGAAGACGGTCTGAAGGCGTTCGCGCAGGGCTTCACCCTGGCCTCCGGACGTCACGATGTGCTCGGCGCGGAGCGTGTCGTTGATGGTGTCGAGCTCGCGTTCGACGAGGGTTACGAAGGCTTCCAGCTCGTCGGGCGCGACGTGGACGATGCCGAGAAGAATATCGAGCTGGCGGTCCTTGTGCTGCTCGGAGTCGCGCAATTTTTTTTCCAGCTCGATCTGCGTGGTGACGTCGCGCACGGCCACGAAGACGCGGATGACCACGCCGTTTTCGACGATGCGGCGGAAGGAGAAACCAAGATAGCGGTTGATGAAACCGCCGGCGGGATGGGGGAAGTTGACCTCGATGTCGGTGAGCGGGTTGACCTTGAGGATGGCCTTTTCCTTGCGGTTGGCGTCGAAGAGCAGGTCGATGTAATCCTTGGTGGTCTTGAACATCTTCTCCGAAAGAAGGCGTTCGAGAATTCCCAGAAGACTGCGGCCGGCGAGCTCCTCCTGGCGGAGAATGAAGGTCAACTCGCGGGAGTGATAATCACCGATGACGCCCTGGGCATCGATGAGCATGAGGCCTTCCTGAACCGTCTCCATGATGCGGTCGGTCTCGGCCTTGGCGATGGAGAGGGCCTGCGACTGGGTTTCGAGTTTTGCCTGGCTGGCGCCGAGTTCGGCGGCGAGACGGGAGGCGGCGTTGCGGGCATGGCGCACGCGGTTGATAAAGAAGACGCCGGGCAGCAGAAGAATGGAAATCGCCGCGACGCCGATCAAGGTGGTGCGGGGCGTTTCAAGGGCTTTGACGCGATCGTTGGCGAGCTCTTCGAGGCGGCGGCTGAAAGAGAGGGCTTGTTCGGACAAGCGGGTCTGCTGGTTGGAGACGAAGGTGGCGGCTTCGGACAGCGCGCCCTCGGTGAAGGGAATGCCCTCGGAGTTCTGCTTCTTCGGGCCTGATGTCAGCACGACGGCATCGGCGCGGGTTTTGATGCCGACCCAGATGACGTTCATCTCCTGAAGAATGGCCAGGGCCTTCTCGTCGGTGACGGAGTCCACCATGAAGCGAACGCCGTCGGGTGCGACGATTTCGGAGCCGTCGTTGAAGGCGTTGATGGTCTGGTCGAGACGGTCGGCCGCGACCTGAAGTTCGTAAACGGATTTACCGGCGTTGGTTTTGTCGTGGACGCTTTTTTCGATGAGCAGGATGGACTTGCTGATCTGTTCGCCGAAGGCGGTGATGCGGCCGGCGATGGCGACGGTGTGCTGGCCGTTGGCCAGTTCCACGTTGAGTTTTTCCGTGTAGCGTTGCGCGCCGATGATGGAGGCGACCGCCACCAGAATCACCGGGACATAAAAAAACAAAGTCCACGCGAGCAGGGGCCGGCGCCGGATGGCGGTGATCAAAAACAGCGGGTTTTTCATGAGATTTTTAAGAAGGGACGCCCTAGTTTTTATAAGGGTCGAAAGCAGTATTGGCCGCTTCATGACGGTCAATGCGGGCAGGTCACGATTGGGCGAAGCTCGCGTTACATTTGGGGTGACGGATCTGTTGAAGCGCGCCACCGGCGGAGAGTCCGGCCTTGCGCGCGGGCGGCGCTCGGATGCAGTGGGAGGCATGAAGGTTATGTTCACACCAAAGGAATACGCGCGGTTGCTGGAGCTTACGCATCTCGGGATGCAGGTGGTCGCCGGGCATCAGGGCTATGATACGCCGGCGGCGCAGCGTTACGCGGAGATCGAGCAGAAGCTTTTCGAGCTGGCGACGCCGCTGGGCTGCGCGGACTTCGTGACCGTCGGCAGCGACGGGCGGCTGGTGCCGTCGGAAAAGATTTTGGAGGACGAGCGGCTCGCGAAGATCACGGGCGACCACAACAACGATGTGTTCTGGCACGAGCTGGTGGCGCGTCTGGCCGACCGCGATCTGGCGACCGAGCAGGCGAAGCAGTCGCTCTCGGGCAAGGGCGGACCGGCGATCGATTCGGATTCACGGCTGCGCGAGATCGAGGATGCCTACTGGGACGAGTTTGAGAAAAACGACTTGGTGAACGTGCTGATGCTGCGTGGCGGACGGGGTTGAAAATCCCACAAAAATTCCAATCGTGAGGATTAGCCGCCGGAGACGGGAACAAAACCACCCTTGCGGGCTCATAGTTTGATCGAAGCCAAATTTTTTTGGCACGCCTCCGTTCCGTTCACCCTAATCCCAATCCTATAATTCCATGAAAAAGTTACTCTTCGCCGCGATCGCTTCCTGCCTCTTGTTGGTGTCCGCTGCATTTGCCGGTTCGTCCAAGTATGCCGATATTTCCCTGGCCGACCTGAAGGCGGCCATCGCGTCGGGCAAGGTCGCCTTGATCGACGTCAACGGCACGGACTCCTACAAAGACGGTCACATCCCCACCGCGATCGACTTCGAGGCCAACGAGGCGAAGCTCGCCGCGTTGCTGCCCGCCGACAAGTCGGCGCTGGTCGTGGCTTACTGCGGCAATCCCGGATGCGGCGCCTATAAGCAGGGCGCGGCGGCGGCCGAAAAACTCGGCTACACGAACGTGAAGCATTTCGCGCCCGGCATCGACGGCTGGAAAAAGGCCGGCGAAAACACCGAGAAGTAAGCAGAACTTCCTCGGCGTTTTTGAAACAAAGCCCCGGCGTTTGCCCGGGGCTTTGTTATTTTAGGGGCCGGCGTGATCGCCGCGTGTGGCGCAGTTGATCCACTCGGTGGTGCCGTCGGCGTAGTGTTCTTTTTTCCAGACGGGGACGCGGGCTTTGATTTCGTCGATCAGGGTGCGGCAGGCGTCGAAGGCGGCGGCGCGATGGGCGGAGGCGACGCCGATCCACACGGCGAGGTCGCCGATGCGCAGCGCGCCCGTGCGATGGACGCAGACGACGCGGGTGACGGGAAACCGGGCGAGGGTTTCGGCGACGATGCGGGCGCCTTCTTTTTCGGCGAGGGGGGCGTAGGCCTCGTAGTCGAGGGACTGGACGGGGCGGCCTTCGTTATGGTCGCGGACCCAGCCTTCGAAGGTCACGCAGGCGCCGGCATGGGCGTCGGCAAGGGAGGCTTTGAGCGCGACGGGATCGAGCGGTTGGGTGGAGAGGTGGAAGCTCATGGCTAAAGAGGGAAGCACTGCAAAAGGGCAAATAAAGCAGACCGGAATAGACAGGATGGACAGGATTTACGGGATGACGGAGAAGAGGATTTTATCCCGGTAATCTGATTAATCCTGTCTGAAACGGGAGCGAGGCGCGGGGGAAAGAGAATGAGGAGCTAACCGCCGGCGACAGGGGGGATGAAGACGATCTCGTCGTTGTCTTTCAGCGGGGCGGGCCAGGGGGCGAAATCGCCGTTGATGGCGGCGCGGAGGCGTTCGACGGGAAGCGTGAGACCGTGGCGGGCGCGGAGTTCGGCGTAGAGCGCGGCGGCGTCGGGGGCGGAGGTCGCGAGGGTTTCTTGGGAGAGGCCGCGTTGTTCGCGGAGGAGCGCGAAATAGTGGACGTGGACGGTCTTCATGCGGGTTGCGGCTGGCGAGGATCGGATTCGGAGTTTTTAACCACTAATGAAAACCACCAATGGGCGGTTTTTCTGGGAGTAGTTGCGGCCAATGGCCTCCACAGTTTAGCGGAGGGGCGGCTGATGCCGCCGGGAGACGGAGTGGTTGAAAAGGATGATTATGACTTTGCGTGATAATCGCGTTTGCCGCCGGTTTTTTCGAGGAGGCGGATGTCTTTGATGATGATGTCGTGGGAGACGGCTTTGCCCATGTCGTAGAGGGTGAGGGCGGCGATGGTCGCGCCGGTGAGGGCTTCCATCTCGACGCCGGTTTTGGCCTCGATGGAGACGCGGCAATGGATGGCGACTTCGACGGCGCCGGTG
>JAHFTG010000145.1 GCA_023269455.1 Opitutaceae bacterium
GATGAAGCAGGGTGGTTTTCATATGGGTCCGAGGACTGGCGATGGGGAATTATTCCGCGTGGACGGGATTAAGTTCGTCGCTCGCGCCGACCTACGGAAATAATTTGGAATAAACCGCGCGGTCGCGTCTCTTACCTGTGATGGAAGCCGATTCATTCACCCAGCTCGTCGATGCGCACTACACGCCGCTTTACCGCTTCGCGTTGAGCTTGGCGCGGAACACGGCCGACGCCTGCGACCTCACGCAGCAGACGTTTTATGTGTGGGCGACGAAGGGGCACGCGCTTCGCGATGGTTCGAAGGTGAAGACGTGGCTGTTCACGACGCTTTATCGGGAATTTTTGCGGGGGCGGCGACGCGGGATGAGGACCACGGCGTTGGAGGATTTATCGCCGGGGGAGAGTGATCCGCCGGCGGCGGAGGTTAACCTCGCGGTGCGGCTCGACGCGCAGTTGGTGGTCGAGGCGTTGCAGGAGGTGGACGAGGCGTTTCGGGCGCCGCTCACGCTTTTTTATTTGGAGGACATGCCTTACCAGGAAATCGCGGACATGATGGAGGTGCCGATCGGCACGGTCATGTCACGGCTGTCGCGGGGCAAGGCGCAGTTGCGCGCCGCGTTGGCGAGGAAAGAAAACGGACAGAACATTATCCCATTCCCTCTTTCGCAGAGGAAAACGTCATGAACACCACCGAGGCAAAATTCATTCTTCAGGCCTATCGTCCAGACGGACAGGACGCGGCGGTCCCGCAGTTTGCGGAGGCGCTGGCGCAGGCGAGGCAAGATCCGGCGCTGGGCGATTGGCTGGCCCGCGAGCAGGCTTTTGATGCGGCGGTCGCGGGCAAGCTGCGCGCGGTGCAGCCGCCGGCGGAGCTGCGCGCGGCCATCCTGGCGGGGGCGCGCATGAGCAGGTCGAAGTCGTGGTGGCGCCAGCCTCGCGTGCTTGCGCTGGCGGCCAGCGTAGCGGTGGTTTTGGGACTCGCGGCGACGTGGTCGATGCGGACGCCTGCGGGTGACGGCGGGCAACTGGCGTTGAGTGCGATGGCTGAGATGGGTTCTCCGGAACATCATCCTATCGTGGTGGGCGGACGGGGGGCGTTGCGGACGTTGCTGGCCAGCGCGACCACACGGCTGGCGGACGGAATACCGCTGGGTTTCGCGGAGTTGAAGGCGGATGGATGCCGGTCGTTGCGCCTCGGAGGGCACGACGTGATGGAGGTGTGCTTCGAGCGTGGCGGAAACGAGTTTCATCTCTACGTGGCGCGCGGGGATGATTTCCCGGCGAAGGATGAGGCGGGCGCTCCCATGTTTTTGGAGCAGGGGCGGCTGGCGTCGGTCACTTGGCGTGATCGTCAGCATGCCTATGTGCTCGTGACGGACAGCGGCGCGGACCGGCTGCGGGAAGTTTTTTAATTTTTTCGGGAATAACTTGGGGAGCGGAGGGCTCTCATCACATATGTCCACTTATACTTCACTTCCGCGCTCGTTGCGCATCGCCAGTTGGATCAGCCGTCTCGTCGTGGCGGCGATCCTGTTGCAGACTTTGTTTTTCAAATTTTCGGGGGCCGCAGAGTCGGTCTATATTTTCACCAAGGTCGGGCAGGAGCCGTGGGGGCGCTACGGCTCGGGGGTGGTGGAGCTGATCGCGAGCATCCTGCTTTTCCTGCCGCGGTTCACGCCGGTGGGGGCGCTGCTGGCGCTGGGGACGATGAGTGGGGCGATTTTTTTTCACGTCACGAAGCTCGGGATCGTGGTGCAGAATGATGGAGGCACGCTCTTCGCGCTCGCGCTCGTGGTGTGGGCGGGGAGCGCATTCATCCTGTGGCTGCACCGCAAGGATCTGCCGGTGATCGGCGCGAAACTTTGATTTTTATAACATCGTGAAAACTTTTATTCGTTTCTTGTGCGGCTTGGTTTTTTTAACGGCGGCTTTGTCGGCCCGGGCGGAAAAGCCGGTGAACACGACTTTTCTGGGCGTGGCGATCAAGGGCTATGATCCAGTGGCGTATTTCACGGACAGCAAACCGGTGAAGGGCGACTCGGATTATGCGTATGAGTGGAATGGTGCCGAATGGCGTTTTGCCAGCGCGGCACATCGGGATTTGTTCAAGGCGGACCCGGTGAAATATGCGCCGCAATACGGCGGGTATTGCGCGTGGGCGGTGAGCCGGGGTTACACGGCGGGGATTGATCCCGACGCATGGAAGATCGTGAACGGGCGGCTCTATCTCAACTATAGCACGAGCGTGCAGAAGCAGTGGGCCGAGGACATTCCAGGGAATGTCGCGAAGGCGGAAGAAAACTGGCCTAAAATTCTTAAAAACTAAGACTCTCTTTTATGATCCGTAACAGCATTCGCGATAATCTGGCTGCCATCGACCAAGGCATCGAGCTCTTGCGGGAGATCGGCGCGGCCCGCTACACGCAGCGGATTCCGGCGTGTTTCAACAGCGCGGCGGGCGGGCATATGCGCCATGTGATCGAGCATTACCTGAGTTTTTTGCAGGCGTTGGAAACGGGTGAGGTGGATTACGAATCGCGTCCGCGCGACGCGTTGATCGAGGGCGACCCTGCTTATGCGATCGGGCAGATGGAGGCGATCAAGCAGCGGTTGACGGAGTTTTCGGCGACGGATTTTGACGGGATGCTGCGGGTGCGCGTGGAGACGGCTCCGGCTGACGAGCCGTCGCCGTGGGCGGGTTCGACGACGTTGCGCGAGCTGGAGTTTTTATTGAGCCACACGGTGCATCATTACGCGCTGGTCGCGGTGGTGTGCCGGCTGGCGGGGCACGCGGCGCCGGCGGATTTCGGGATGGCGCCGTCCACGTTGCGGTATCTGAAGGCGCAGGCTGTCGCCTCATGTGCACGTTGACGTGGCGCGCGGTGCGCGAGGGTGGGTATGATTTGTTTTTCAATCGCGATGAGTTGAACACGCGCGGGGAGGAGCTGCCGCCACGGCGCGAGACGCGGGACGGCGTGAACTTAGCGGCGCCGCGCGACAGTGACCGGGGCGGCACGTGGCTGATGGTGAACGCGCACGGGCTGACGGTGGCGTTGCTCAATGATTATGCGGTGCAGTGGCGTCCGCCGGTGGGGAGCGCGGTGAGCCGTGGCGCGCTCGGGTTGGCGTGTGCTTCGGCGGCGACGGTGGCGGCGGCGGTGCGGGTGATCGAGGCGGCGGAGTTGGCGCGCACGGGGGCGTTTACGATTATCGTGCTCGGGGCGGATGGGGGTGGGCGGCGGTTGCATTGGGATGGGGTGATTTTAACGGACGTAGCGGTGGGTGACGGCAGCGGGTTTGAGACGTCGTCTTCGTTTGAGACGCAGGTGGTGTGCGCGTCGCGGCGTGGAGAATTTGAGGCGTTGCTGGCGGGGCGTGCGCAGGCGGAGGGCGATGAGTTGGCGGCTTTTCACGGGCGGCATGATCCGGCGAACGGGGCGGCCTCGGTGTTGATGCGCCGTTCGGACGCTCGGACGCGGAGCGTGACGCGGGTGAGCGTGCGGGCGGATCGGGTCATCATGGATTATCGTCCGGTCGCGGTCGGAGGGGAAAACGATGGGGCGGTGGCGACGGGCGGCGGCGTGAAGGTTGATTTTTTACGGTTATGAGGCGGCTGAATTTTTGGATAATTTACGGGGTGTTGCTGTTGGTTTCCACGGCGGTGAGGGGCTGGCTGGCGTCGCGTCCGCATCCTTCGCCGGAGCAGAGCGTGGCGTGGTTGCCCGAGGTGGGCGGAAAAACACCACGGATGGTGGGGATGGCGTATCGGGATTTGCGGCCGGCGGGGCGGACGGATGCGCCCGTGATCGTGTTGTTGCACGGCAGCCCGGTGGCATCGGTGTCTCTTAATCGTCTGGTGGAGGCTCTGCGCGGGGATTTTCGGCTGATCGTGCCGGATTTGCCGGGGATGGGGCGATCGCAGTGGGCGGTGGCAGATTACTCGGTGGAGGCGCACGCGGTGTATGTGCGGGAGTTGTTGGACCAGCTTGGGGTGAAGCGGGCGAATGTGGCGGGTTACAGTATGGGCGGAGGCGTGGGGATTTCGCTGGTCGGGGAGGCGCCGGAGCGGGTGAAGTCGCTGACGCTGATCTCGGGGCTGGGGGTGCAGGAGCATGAGCTGCTGGGGAACTACGCGCTCAATCATGCGATTCACGGGCTGCAACTGTGGGCGTTGCGGGCGGTGGATGATCTGGTGCCGCACTTCGGGCTGCTCGATTGGTTTCCGCTCAACACGTCTTACGCGCGGAATTTTTATGACACGGATCAGCGGCCTTTGCGCGGCTGGCTGGCGGCGTGGAATGGTCCGGCACTCATCGTGCAGGGACGCGAGGATGGCATGGTGCCGCCGGCGGCGGCGCGGGAGCACGCGCGGTTGATGCCGCAGAGCGAGGTGGTGCTGTTGGAGGGCGGGCATGGGATGGTTTTTGACGAGCGGCTGAGCGGGGTGGTCGCGGGGCGGCTGGCGGGATTCGTCCGCGAGGTCGAGGAGGGGAAGGCGCGCACGCGGGCGGAGGCTGAGCCTGCGAGGCTGGCGGCGTCACTGCCGGTGGCGGACCCGCAGGACGGCGAGCCGTGGTCGGGCGGGCGGGTCGTCACGGTGCTGGGGCTGCTGGCGCTGGCGACGCTGGTGAGTGAAGACCTGGCCTGCATCAGCGGGGGGCTTTTCGTGGCGGCGGGGAAACTGGCGTTTTGGCCGGTGGTGGCGGCGTGCTTCACGGGGATTTTTATGGGCGACCTGCTGCTCGTGGCGGCGGGGTGGTGGGGCGGGCGAAAGGCGTTGGCGGCGTGGCCGCTGCGGGCTTGGGTCTCGGCGGAGGCGGTGGCGCGGGCGGAGCGATGGTTCGCGCGGCGCGGGGCGTATTTGATTTTGGTGAGCCGGTTCGTGCCGGGCACGCGGCTGCCGACCTACGTGGCGGCGGGAATCCTGCGGGTGCCGCTGGTGAAATTCGTGCCGTGGTTCGTGCTGGCGTGCGCGTTGTGGACGCCGTTGCTGGTGGGGGCGGCTGCGTTCGCGGGACAGGCGGCGCTGGGCTGGCTGGCGCGATGGAGCGAGGCGAGCGGGGTGTTGCTGGCGGCGGGAGTGGTGGCGTGGGTGCTGGTGAAGACGGGGGTGCGTCTGGCCACATGGCGCGGGCGGAGGTTGTGGCTATCGAGCTGGCGGCGGTTTTCGCGGTGGGAGTTTTGGCCGATGTGGGCGGTGTATCCGCCGGTGGTGGTTTATGGGGTGTGGCTTGCGATCCGGCATCGGAGTTTGACGGTTTTCACGGCGGCGAATCCGGGGATCGGCGCGGGAGGCGGACTGGTGGGAGAGTCGAAGAGCGAGATTTTAGAAGGGCTGGCGGGAGCGGGCGAGAGGATCGCGGCATGGACGTTGGTGGCTGGCGGCGCGGTGGATGAACGCATGCGCGTGGTGAGCGATTTTACGGCAGCGCATGGTTATCCGGTCGTGCTCAAACCCGATGTGGGCGAACGCGGGGCGGGCGTGGTGATCGCGCGGGATGAGTCCGACGTGGCGCGGGTGTTGGCCGAGGAGCCGGGGGCGTTGATCGCGCAGGCGTATGTGCCGGGGGTGGAGTATGGAGTTTTTTATTACAGGCATCCGGAGGCGGCGCGGGGCGAAGTGCTGGCGATCACGGACAAACGGATGCTGCACGTCACGGGCGACGGGCGGAGGACGCTGGAGACATTGATTTTGGCGGATGAGCGGGCGGTGTGCATGGCGGCGTTTTTTGTGAAAAAATTCGGGGCGCGGCTGGATGAAGTTCCGGCGGCGGGCGAGCGCGTGGGGTTGACGGAACTCGGCACGCATTCGCGCGGGGCGTTGTTTTTGGACGGTTCGCATCTGATCACGCCGGAGCTGCACACGGAGGTGGAGCGGGTGAGCCGGACGTTTGAGGGGTTTTATTTTGGGCGTTATGATGTGCGGGCGGCTTCGGAGGAGGCGTTTTGCCGAGGGGAGTTTAAGGTGATCGAGCT
>JAHFTG010000146.1 GCA_023269455.1 Opitutaceae bacterium
CATGTGCCGCACGGCGATCTCGGCCGTGCTCGCGAGGTTCGCGAGCTCACGCAGGAAAGCGGCCTGAGCGTGGCCGCTTACGGGAGTTACTACCGCGTGGGCCAGAGCGAGAGCGCGGGGCCGCCGTTCGAGCGCATTTTGGAAACCGCTGTAGAGCTCGGGGCGCCGACGATTCGCGTGTGGCCCGGCGGCGCAGGCTCCGACGCGACCGACGAGGAGGGCCGGTGGAAAATCATTCAGGATCTGCGCCGCATCGCCGGGCTCGCGTCGCGCGCGCTGGTGGGCGTGTCGCTGGAATTTCACGGCGGCACGCTCACGGACACCAACGAGTCCGCGAGCAAACTCATGGTCGAGGTCGATCATCCCAATGTCTCCATCAACTGGCAGCCGCATAATGGCGAGGCGACCGCGGAGTGCGTGCGAGGGCTGCACGAGGTGCTGCCGCGTGTGGGCAACGTGCATGTCTTTCACTGGTGGCCCACGGCGGATGTGCGTCATCCGCTGGCGGACGGCGCGGATCGCTGGGCGGCATTCTGGCCGCTGCTGAACAAGGCGCCGGGCGACCGGTTTGCGTTGCTGGAATTCGTGCAGGGCGACGAGCCGGCCGCGTTCTTGCGCGATGCGGCCACGCTCAAGGCATGGCTGGCGCAGTCGTGATGAGCGCCGGGGATTTTCAGGCTGATTTCAGGCGGAGTGTCGCGGCGGTGGTGACGCGGTTTCTCGCGCAAAATGGACTCACCCCAATCGACGAAGCGGCGCTCGGCCCGCTGGCCGATGAATTGATCGCGTTGGGCGGCGCTGTTTCCGGAGAGGGTGAAATTCCGGACGATGTCGTGAAGGCGGGCGTGGCGCGACTGCTTGCGGTGTTGTCGCCTCCGCGTCCCGAGTTGGCGAATCTGGCGAAGCAGCTCATCAAGGGCTGTTACCAGCCGGATTATCCGCAGTGCCGCGAATCGTATCACGAGACGGATGCGCTCGGGCGCTGCCGGCGGCAGGAGCTGGCCAACGTTCTCACGCGAGTGAGCGGGACGCATTGTGTGGATTGCCCTTACTGGCGCGAGTGGTCGCCGGAGGAACACACGGCACGACTCGCTGCCGAATGGAAGGACGGGGCGGCGGCGTTTGCCGCGCATTGCGAGGTGTTTTTACCCGGGGACTTTCGGGTGATGCGGCGGCTCGCGCAGGCGCGGGTTTAGTTGAAGCGGGCGAGGGCTTCGGAGGTAAGCCGGCAGGTGGTCCAGTCGGTCAGGCGACGGGCGCCCATGCGGTCATAGACGTTGATCGCGGGCTGGTTCCAGTCGAGCACGGCCCACTCCAGGCGTCCGCAGCCGCGCGTGTTGGCCAGGCTGGCAACGTGATGGAGCAAGGCGGTGCCCAGTCCGTGTCCGCGAAAGGCCGGGCGCACGTAGAGATCTTCCAGATAGAGGCCCGGCTTGCCGACGAAGGTGGAATAGGTCGGGTAAAACAGGGCGAAGCCGGAGGGATCTCCGTTCACGCAGGCCAGCACGGCTTCGGCGGCGGGGCGGCCATCGGGCGGGAAGAGCGCGGCGTGCAGTCGCTCCTCGGTGACCTCGACTTCGTGGGATAGTTTTTCATAGGCGGCCAGCTCGTGGATGAACGCGACGAGGGTTTTGACATCGGCCCGGGCGGCCGGTCGGATCTCAAAGGCAAAAACGGAGGTCATGACATTCGAAAACAACAGGCGATTCGGTTCCGCACAAGCGCCGGGCTTTGCGCCTCGACAAGCCCGGCTTGCGCGGATTGCGTGGGCGACTTTCTTGCGGAGCACATGAAACGACTCATCCCCTTGGTTTCTATTGGCTTTTGCGCGGTGATTTTTGCGCTGAGGGCCGGCGCGGCGGAAACGCCCGTCCTGGCCGGTGCCGATACCGAAGCCGACTGGCTGCGCTGGATGGGGGTGGTCTTCGTGGTGATCGCCGCAGGCGGACTGCTGGTGTTCTGGGTCAATCTCCGGCTGCAAGCCCAGGTGGGTGTGCAGACCCGCGCGCTCCGCGTATCGGAGACGCGGATGCGCAATCTTTTCGAGAATACGCCGGTGGCCATCGTGGAGGAGGATTTTTCCGCCGTCATGCGCTGGCTCGACGATCTGCGCGGACAGGGCGTGATTGATTTGCGCGGACATCTCAGCGCCCACGCCGGCCTGTCGTCGGAAAAATATCCGTTGGTGCGTGTCATCGCGGCCAATCGCACGGTGCTCAAGGTCAGCGGGGCGAGCGACGTGGACGACTACTCGCGCCTGATGATGCAGATGCGGACGCCCGCCGTGCTGGACGCGTTCGAGGCGCAGTTGCATGCGTTGTGGGAGGGCTCCACGGAGATGACGCGCGAACTGCGTTATCGCGGAGTGGACGGCCGCCCCGGGCACAGTCTCATGCATTGGAGCGTGCCGGATGGCGGCGGCCGCCCCGATTACTCCCGCGTGCAGGTCGCCTTTACGGATCTCGGCGTGTTGCGCGCCACCGAGGAAAAACTCCGCGACATCGAGGACCGCTGGCGGCTGGCGGTGATCAGCATCAACGCGGGCATCTGGGAATATAATTTTGTGACGGGGGAAACCTTCCTGTCCGACCGGTGGAAGGAAATCATCGGCTACTCGGCCTCGGACCTGCCCAGCGTGCGCGGCGAGTTCTGGGGACGCATCCATCCCGATGACGCCGAGCGCGTGAAGCGGGCGATGGGAGATTATCTCGCCGGGCACAGCGGGAGTTATTCCGTCGAGTTCCGCATGCGCTGCAAGGACGGCAACTATAAGTGGATCCTCTCGCGCGGGCATGCGCTTTTCAACGCGTTGGGCGAGCCGCAGCGGCTCGTGGGCGCGCACTCGGATATCGACAAGCGCAAACGCTCGGAGGACGCCCTGCGTGCTTCCGAAGAACGTTACCGCGTGCTTTTTGAAAACTCGCCGGTCGCCATTCTGGAATACGATTTGCGCGGGCTGCGGACCTGGCTGCTGGAGGCGCGCAACGCGGGCGCGAAGGATTTTGATGATTACGTGAAGGACCATCCGGGTCTTTTTGACGGGATTCTGGAAGGAGCGACGTTGGTGGGGTTGAATCGGGAGACGCTTCATCTCGTCGGTGCGACCACTAAGGCCGAGGTGATCGAGGCGGCTCCGCGCATCGTGACGATGGACATGGGCCGCGTGCGCCACGCGCTCTGCCGGGCGATCTGGGACGGGCGCAACGCGATCGAGGGCGAGGTGATGATCCATGCGCTCGATGGCACTCCGCGCCGGGTTTTTTACCGCTGGTGGGTGCCTTCACTGAGCGGCGAGCCGAGCTTTGCGTGGACGCAGGTGGTGCTGGTCGATCTCACCGGCATGAAGCGCACCGAGGAGGCGCTGGCGGCCGAGCGTGAGCGCCTGAGCGTGACATTGCGCGCGATGGCCGAGGGCGTGATCACGACGGACACGCACGGACGCGTGCTTTTTTTCAACGAGGCGGCCGCGCAGCTCACCGGCTGGAACGAGGATGCGGCGATCGGGCGGGGGATCGACGAGGTCTGCGTGCTGCGCCACGAAAAAAGCAACGCGCCCGTGCCCGCGCCCGCGATGGCGGCGGTCTCCGGGCACAGCGTGATCGAGCTGCCCCCGAGCACCGTGCTGCTCGACCGCCAGGGCGTGCCGCGTCTGGTCGAGGGTCGCTGCGCGCCGATCCACGATATGCAAAGCCAGGCGATCGGCGCGGTGTTCGTGTTGCGCGATGTCACGGAGCGCGCCCGCCTGGAGGGTGAAATCCTGCGCGCCTCGAAGCTCGAATCGGTCGGTATTCTTGCGGGCGGCATCGCGCATGATTTCAACAACCTGCTCACCGTCGTGATGGGCAATCTCACGCTGGCGATGCTCGATTCGCAGGTGATGGCGGCGGCGGGGCGCTGGTTGCAGGACGCCGAACGCGGAGTGATGCGGACCCGTGATCTCACGCAGCAGTTGCTCACGTTTGCGCGGGGTGGCGAGCCCGTGCGCTCGGCGGTCCGCCTGCCGGAAGTGGTGCGGGAGGCCGCCAATTTCGCCCTGCACGGCTCGAAGGTGCGCTGCGATTTCGCGATCGACGTCGATCTGTGGACGGCGGAAGTGGACAAAGGCCAGATCGGCCAGGTCGTGCAAAACCTCGTGATCAACGCGGTGCAGGCGATGCCTGATGGCGGCGTCATGCATATAGCGATGCGCAACGAGCATCTCCGCGACACCGTGACCCGACCGCTGGCCGATGGAAACTACCTGTGCATCGAGATCCGCGATACGGGTTCGGGTATTCCGAACGAGCACATCGCGCGGATTTTTGATCCTTATTTCACCACCAAAAAATCGGGCAGCGGACTCGGCCTGGCGACGGTTTACTCGATCGTGCGCAAGCACCAGGGGCATATCGAGGTCGAGTCGAAGCCGGGGCACGGCACGCTCTTCCGCTTTTGGTTGCCGGCGTCGCCTGAGGCGCGGCCTGCGCCCAGCGAGCCGATGGTGACGGCCGACGCGCTGACGGGGCGCGTGTTGTTCATGGATGACGAGGAGCCGATCCGCACCATCGCCGAGTCGTTGTTCAAGCGGCTAGGTTTTGAGGTGACGACCGTATGTGACGGTCACGAGGCGGTGCGCGTTTATGGCGAGGGGCAGAAGAGCGGGAAGCCTTTTGACCTCGTCATCATGGACCTGACGGTGCCGGGCGGGATGGGTGGCAAGGCGGCGATGACCGAGCTGCTCAAACTCAATCCTAACGTGAAGGGCATAGTGTCGAGCGGCTACTCCAGTGATCCGGTGATGGCCAACTACCGCGCACACGGTTTCTCCGGCATGGTGGCTAAGCCTTACAAGCTGACCGATCTCGCGAAGACGATCCGCAGCGTGCTGGAACGCAATCAGACGGACGACTGAGACCGTTTCTTTACAGTTTCAACTCGACCTGGGTGACGGACGGGGCGATGCGGGCCTGGTGGCTGAAGTAGTGGTCGCTGAGGAGCGGGTGGAGCGCGTAGAGGCGTTTAAGGAGCGCGGCGAGGGTGTCGCCGAGCTTGGCGCCGTCGGCGTTGGCGGCGGGGGTGTCGCCGTTGAAGTAGCGGGCCAGTTTTACGGAGGCGAGGAAGTGGAGGGCTTCGTCCACGGCTTCGTGGGTGGAGTCGGGCTCGTTTTCGCGGGTGTCGAGGCGGATGGCGCGGAGACTCGTTTTGATCTGGTGCAGGTTGTGGAAAATGCTGCGGGGCGCGTCGGGCTGCTGGAGGAAAAGCTCGGCGACGAAGCGGGGCTGGCTGCGCGTCTGGTAGAGGCGGCGGTAGGCGTCTTGCGAGCCGAGCATGCGGAGGAGGGCGGAGAGCTCGGGGTTGTCGCGGTAAAGGAGCTGCGAGGCGGGGCTGGCAGCGGCGGTGTCGAGCGCGCCGAGCAGATGCCGGAGCGAGCTGCACGTCATGGTCGCGCGTTCGAGGTGCAGGCCCATGCGAAGGAAATGCCAGCCGGCATCCTGGAGCATGGTGCGCTCGGCGATGCCGAGGAGGGCGTTGACGTCGGTGAGGACGGCCTGGACGGCGAGGGCGGGAAGCGACGGGCCGTGGGAAGGGCGGGCGCGGATCTTCGGGGCGGGGCGGAGTTTTTGGAGCTCGGTCAGGCGGGCGAGGAGGCGGCTGAGCGTGATCCAGACTTCGGGGCTGACGTAGTCGCGGAGCTGGCGGGCGTTTTCCACGGCCCATTCGATGGAGGAGTAGATCGAGCTGGAGTTGCCGGCGTCGAGCGACATGCGCCACATGAGGTCGATCGAGAGCGTGGCCTGCGGGTTTTCGCGGGCGGTGATCTTTTGGTCGGTGTGGCCGGTGGCTTCGAGCAAGCCGCGCCACACGGGCAGCCAGCGGCGGCGGTCGCGGGCGGGGATTTCCTCGAGGGCGACGTCTTCGAGGATGGACAACATGCGCGCGGTGGCTTCGGCGCGTTCCAGGTAGCGGCCGAGCCAGAAGAGGTGCTCGGCGGCGC
>JAHFTG010000147.1 GCA_023269455.1 Opitutaceae bacterium
CGGATGCGCTCCAGCGGAGGGGTGGAGGCTGAAAACAGGTTATCCCATTTCTGCTTTCCGCAGGTGGCCCAACTCTTGTCCAGGGCGGCGACGGCCAAGGCGGACTTGGATTCGAAGAAATAGTAGAAGCTGCCCTTTTTGACGCCGGCCTTTTCGCAGATGGCGTCGATGGTGACCACGCCGTAGCTGCGCTCCCAGATCAGATCCAGAGCGGCTTCGAGCAATTGCTCTTTGGCGTTACTTTTGCGTCCCATGCCAAGACTGATAGTTTACTAAATGGTAAACTACAAGAATTATTTTCAAGAATCTTCAAATGACGGGCTATTGAGCCGAGTCGGAGGGTTTGGCGCGGGCGAGGCCGATCCACCAGACCCACGCGATGAAGACGGCTTGGAAGAGCAGGCGCAGCCACAGAACCCAGGCGGGCGCGTTTAGGCCGGCCATGTGGCCCTGGAGGGCGACGTGAACATTGGCGGGAAACACCGCAATGAGGAGCGCGATGAGCCCCCACGAGGCGGCGCGGCGCAGGAAGGGAATCAGCAAGCCGAGTCCGCCGGCGATCTCGGCGGCGCCGGAGATCCAGTTAGCGGCTTCCTTGGAGGGGAGCCAGGCAGGCATCATGCCGAGGTAGAGGGAGGGCGCGAGAAAGTGATTAACGCCCGCGACGATGAAAAAAAGCGCGAGCACCCAGCGGGCGATGGTTTGTTTGCGGGTGACGGGCACTCATTAATGGAACAGGCTCCGCGGTGTTGTTCAACTAGTAGGGCTCGAATCGCGGCGCAAAAAGTGCGACCGGTGAAGATCGTCATGGATTTTAGAAGGCTTGCCCGAAAACGACCCTGACTGGTTTAGCGATCCCCGCACTCAGTTAAGTAAGCTCATAGCTCGTTTGAATGAATTAAAGTCTACGCTTCCTGATAGAGATAGTAGTTCATCAATCGATTTTGAGAGTCGCTTTGGCAAATCGCGCACATTCAGCACGGATTCCTCAAAGTAAGGTTTTGGACACAAAAAAGGCGCGACCGGTGAAGGCGCGCCTTGGGGAATCGAAGTCGGATCGCTTACGCTCCCCGCTACGTTCGGAGACTTAGGCCTCCAACTGCGGGCGGGTCGCCTCGGGCCAGTCGATGTGGAAGAACTTGCCGCGGGGTTTGTCGGTGCGCTCGTAGGTGTGGGCGCCGAAGTAGTCGCGCTGAGCCTGGAGCAAGTTCGCCGGCAGACGAGCCGAACGGTAGCCGTCGTAGTAGCTCAGGGCCGACGAGAAGGTCGGGGTGCTGATGCCGTTCTCGACCGCGAGGCTGATCACTTTGCGCCAGTTGGTCTGGGCCTTCTGGATCGTCTTGTTGAAGTATTGATCGAGGAGAAGGTTCGCGAGCTTCGGGTTGCGGGCGTAGGCCTCGGTGATCTTCTGGAGGAAGGCGGCGCGGATGATGCAACCACCGCGGAAGATCTGGGCGATCTGGCCGAAGTTGAGTTTCCAACCGTATTCGCCCTGCGCGGTGCGCATGAGCTGGAAGCCCTGCGCGTAGGAGCAGATCTTCGAGCAGTAGAGGGCGTCGTGGATGGCGGCGATGAGCTCCTTCTTCTTGGCGGGGGAGACCTTCTTGATCTTCGGGCCTTTGAGGACTTTGGAGGCGGCGACGCGCTCTTCCTTGATGGCGGAGAGGCAGCGGGCGAAGACGGACTCGGCGACGGTCGGAGCAGGGACGCCCATGTCGAGGGCGTTTACGGAGGTCCATTTGCCAGTGCCTTTCTGGCCGGCGGTGTCGAGGACGATGTCAACGAAGGGCTTCTTCGTGACGGGGTCCTTCTGCTTGAGGATGTCGGCGGTGATCTCGATGAGGAAGCTGTCGAGGGCGCCTTTGTTCCAGGTGGTGAAAATCTCGCCCATTTCGGCGGGCTTGAGGCCGAGGAGGCCTTGCATGAGGGAGTAGGCCTCACAGATCATCTGCATGTCGCCATACTCGATGCCGTTGTGGACCATCTTGACGTAGTGGCCCGCGCCGTTTTCGCCGATGTAGGTGGTGCAGGGGACGCCGCCTTTGACGGGCTTGCCGGGTTTGGCGCCGTCGATGGGCTTGCCGGTCTTCTTATCCACTTTCGCGGCGATGGCCTTCCAGATGGGTTCGATTTCCTTGAAGGCGGCCTTGTCGCCACCGGGCATGAGGGAGGGGCCGAAGCGCGCGCCTTCTTCGCCGCCGGACACGCCGGAGCCGATGAAGAGGAAGCCTTTTTCCTTGAGGGCTTTTTCGCGGCGGATGGTGTCGGTCCAGAGGGCGTTGCCACCGTCGATGATGATGTCACCGGGTTCGAACACGGCGGTGAGGCCGTCGATCACGGCGTCGGTGGGCTTGCCGGCTTGGACGAGGATGATGGCCTTGCGGGGTTTGGAGAGGGAGGCGGCGAACTCCTCGAGCGTCTTGGTGCCGACGACACCGCCGGGGGTGTTCGGATTTTCGGCGACGAACTTGTCGGTCTTCTCGGTCGTGCGGTTGTAAACCGAGATTTGGAAGCCGTGATCGGCGATGTTGAGGGCGAGATTCTGACCCATGACGGCGAGGCCGATGAGTCCGATGTCAGAGTGCGTTTTGGCCATAAAGAGACGAGAAGACGTAGGCGGTCATCCGCAGAAAACCAATCTCAATTTCCGCGAGTTGTCCTCATGCGAACCGCGAGCCGTTTTCATGGGCGGAGAAGGGAAGGCCGGAAGCCGCCAGGCACGGTCTAGGGCTGGGGACCGTCGTGCTGCTTGGCTCCGTAGCTGGCGGCGCTGGGGAAAAAGGGGGCGATCTTGTCCACGAGCGGGGTGAGGAACTTGGGCTCGTTGCGCGAGTAGATCCAGTGGAAGCCGACGAGGGTGAGCACCACGAAAACGATGATCGCGAGCCAGATTTTGTTCACTTGGGCGGCCTGCTTGGCGACGTAAACCACGCCCATGAAAATAAGGAGGGCGATGCCCAGGTTCAGCCATATTTTCCCGGGGACGTTGGCGACTTTTTCGAGGGCGCTGACCGCGAAGAGTAACATGGTCGCAGCGTAGGAAGGGTGGCGGGACGGTGACGAGACGAAATCAGCCGGGGCGGGGTTTTGACGAGTTTTTGCGAGATGCGGCGACGGTGGGGGGCATCCGCCGTTGCCATGCGGCGGCGGGCGGACCACGTTCGCCGATCATGGATGCCAAGTCGCCTGTGCACCGGCAGCAGAAAAAACCGAGCTACCCGATCAGCGAGCGGCTGCGCACCTATCTGCGCCGCTACCGCCGCGAGCGGGTGTTGCCGGTGACGTATGAACGGTTGCGCAGTTTTTCGGAGTCGGTGCCGCTGAGCGACGGGGCGGGCGCGCCGACGCTGTGGGAAAGTGTTTTCTACAACCGGCTCGAGATGGAGTCGTTGCACGACGACTTGAAGCACGTCTATGCGCTCATCCGCGTCGATGGCGACCTGTCGGTGATGAAGCATCTCTACATCGACCGCATCGACTACTGCGCGTTCGGAAACTCGGCGCCGTTCCGCATCCGCATCGTCAACGCCTACAACGAAAATCCCGACTACTTCTACATCAAGCGCGGGGACGCCTCGCGTGTTTACGGGCTGGAGCTGGAGCATGTGCTCTCGCCGAACCGGCTCAATTACATCACTTGCGGAAACACGCTGGTGGAGGAGCACATCGCGGGCATCCCGGGGAACGTCTTCATCGACCGCTGGCTCGAAAACCCGGAGCTGCGGCCCATCCGCGTGGCGAAGGAGCTGGTGAAGTTCAACGAGCGCTCGTTCGTGCGGCTGCTCGGCGACATGCGCAGCTACAACTTCGTGGTGGTGGTGACGCCCGATTTCGAGGGGGCGCAGATTCGTATCCGCGCGATGGATTTCGACCAGCAGTCCTACGAGGGGCGGATGAATTTCTACCGGCCGCAGTTTTTCAAGGACAACCAGAAGCTCGCGTTGTTCTGCACCGAGCACCTGCGGATCGAGACGGCGCGGCAATATCAGCGCGAGGAGCAGGTGCTGATCATCCAGCGCGCGGCCATCACCGAGGAGCGGCTCGGGGTGCTGCTGGAAGCGATGTCGTCGGACGAACTCGCCCCGGCAGCGCATATCCACGAGCTGCGCACTTCGCTCGCGGAGTATTATCAGCGGGATGATTACCTGTGTTGCGAATCGATGGGTGAACTCGTCCGTGAGAACCTTCGCTCCATCCGTCTCAACGTGGACGAGTTGCTGCCGGGCCGTCCGCAACAGCTCGACCAGGAATCAGAGAAATAATCCCGGGGCCGCCGGATGTTTATCTGGAGGGGGGCGCGCGAGATCAAGGAAGGCGGTGTTGAACGTCTCGTAAACGCGGTCCGCCTTTGTGGTGAACTCGCGGGCGTCGTCGGATTTTTTGAAAGCGGCGGCCAGCCGCGCCATGCAGCGAGGAGGCGTGGCTAAGCCGATAGGCGGGCTTTGCAGTTGCCCTCACTTTGGAGGGTGCGCAGCTTTTCCAGATTCGATTTTGGGCCTATAGCTCAATGGTTAGAGCAGGGGACTCATAATCCCTTGGTTCTCGGTTCAAATCCGAGTGGGCCCACCATTTTACGAAGCGGAAAAACGGTCAGTCGTCGAAGGGACGAAACATCCGTCTCGCGTGATTAAACAGTCGGCTTCTCCGAATAGCGATAGGGTAAAACCCTACTGGAGATCTTGGCGCGAAACCGCTGGCGAGCACGGCACTTTGCGGTTAGCTTCGGGTCAGCAGGTTCGTGAAGGCGAGTCGGTGGTGGATTGATACCCTTTCCCATGACGACGAATAATTCTGGCAAGCTGGCGCTGGTGCTCGGTGGAGGCGGTGCGCGCGCCGCCTATCAGGCGGGATTTTTGCGGAGCATGGCGCGGGCGTTTCCCGATCTGAATTTCCCCGTGCTGACCGGCGTGTCGGCCGGAGCGATCAACGCCGCGCATCTCGCGAACACGTCTGAAGATTTTCCGCAGGCGGTCGAGCGGCTGACGGTGCTGTGGTCCGGCATCACGATCGACCAGGTGTTTCGCACCGATATGCCTTCGCTCGCCGCGATCATGTTGCGCTGGGCATTGCGACTTGTCTCCGGCGGCACGCCCCTCTCGCCCACGCGCGGGCTGCTGGACACGGCGCCGCTGTGCAAGTTTCTCAAGGAGGCCCTCGCGAGTCCGGACGGAATGTTGCGCGGGATCGATGAAAACATCCGCGTCGGTAGGCTGTCCGCCGTGGGCATAACCACGACGAACTATGGCAACGCCGAGTCCGTCACGTGGGCGCAGGGGACCGATATCCCGGTATGGCGGCGTCCCGGACGCCAGAGCATGATGACAACGCTCACGGTGGACCACATCCTCGCGTCGTGCGCGCTGCCGCTTTTTTTTCCGGCGGTGCAACTCGGCGACGACTGGCACGGCGACGGGGGGCTGCGTCTCACGGCGCCGCTGTCTCCCGCGCTCCATCTGGGCGCGGGCAAGATGATCGCGATCTCCACGCAATACGCGGGGCCGCGGCCCGAGACGAAACCGGGCAAGCCGGCCAGCTATCCTCCGCCGGCGACGATTATCGGGCTTTTGCTGGAGTCGGTGTTTCTCGACATGCTGGACTCGGACGCGCTCGCGATGAGCCGCGTCAACCAGCTCCTGATCGACCATCCGCACGCGCTGGAGAGCGGCATGCATTCCGCGGATCTGCTGCTCATCCGTCCGTCGCGCGATCTGGCGGCCATCGCGAACCAATTTGAACGGGAGCTGCCGCGCACGTTTCGTTTCATCAGCCGCGGGCTCGGCACGCGCGAAAGCCGCCGCGCCGACCTGCTGGCGACCGTGCTTTTCCAGCCGCGCTACATCGCCCGCATGATGGAGATCGGCGAGCAAGACGGCGACCGCCGCCGTGGAGAGATCGCCGAGTTTCTAGGACGCTGACCGCTGCGTGTCACCATGGACGCAGCGTTTGCTTTTAAGCGAAGGAACATCCATCTTA
>JAHFTG010000018.1 GCA_023269455.1 Opitutaceae bacterium
TCCTTTGCGAGATCGAGGCCGAGCGCCTCGTAGAGTTTGCGACGATGCGTGCTGCCCACTTGGTGGCAGATAAAACGGTCGGCCTTGACGGAGTCATAGCCAGTCTCCGCCGTGAAGGCTTTCCAAGTGTCCTGCGCGAGGGCGAGACCGGCAACGAGGAGAGCCTCGCTATCGGTCTGCATCGCGAGGGCGTCGGCCCCGTGGGTGTCGCCTTGGCAAAGTTCGCTGTGCGCGGTGGCCGCGCGCGCGGTGCCGCCGAGTAAACGGTGGGCGCGCATTCCGGGAGGCAAAAGCGACTCATGGCACACGACGGCCCCGACCGCGCCCGAACCGATGGTGAGATTGGCGAAGTAGGGCTTGATGCCGTTGCGATCGAGCGGTTGCGACAGAAGCGTCTTCAGCGTTTGCCGCACGAGCGGGCCGCCATCTTCACCGGAGACGATGAGCGCGCACTTGATCTGGCCGGATTCGATCATGCCGGCTGCAACGGTGAGCGAGTTCAGAAAACCGAGGCAGGCGTTCGACACGTCGAAGATTTGCGCGGTCGCGGGCAGGCCGATCTTGCGGTGGGCAAACGATGCCGTGGCCGGCTCCATCATGTCGCGGCACACCGCGCTGTGGATGAAGAGTTCGACCTGCTCCGCGCGGAGCCCCGATTTGGCGAGCGCGGCTTTCCCGGCGGCGGCGCTGGCATCAGACGGACGCGTGCCCGCAGGCCAGACGCGACGTTCGCGAATGCCCGTCATGAGTTCGAGACGGCCGAAAGGCAGTTTCAGGCGTTCGTAGAGCGGGCGCAGCGTTTCCTCCACTTGCGTGGTGGTGAGGATTTCGTCGGGCAGCGCGACGGCCAGCGACTCGATGCAGGTGTGGGCGAAGCGCATCAGGCCTTGGTCTCGGGCCTCATCGCGAGACGCACGATTTCCTTGTCGAAAAAATTACTGCCGAGGCCGGCATCCACCGTGACGGTCGTGCCGTTGAGGCCGCTGCTGCGGTCGCTGAGAAGAAAGACCGTGGTGTTGGCGACTTCCTGCGTGCTGAGGTTGCGCTTACGGAACGTGAGTTTTTCGGCGTAGAGGTAGCTTTCAAGGTAACCGGGGATTCCGGCGGAGGCACTGGTCTTGAGCGGACCGGAACCGACGACATTGAAACGCACTTCGCTGTCCGCGCTGAATGACTTGGCGAGAAACCGAGAAGCGGAATCGAGCGCGGCCTTGATCGGCCCCATGTAACCGTAGTTGTCAGGCGTCACCTGAAGTGAAGAGATGCCGATAGTGACGACGGAGGCGTTTTTCGCAAGGAGCGGCTTGAAGGCGTGGGCGACCTCGATGAGCGAGAAGGCCGAGATGGCCGTCGCTTGCAGGAAGTCCTTTCGTTTCGTCGCGTGGAACGGCTTGAAACCTTCGCTGTAGTTGGCGAACGCGATCGAGTGGACGATGCCGTGAATCACACCGTGTCCGGCGGCGGCGATCTCGGCGGAAAGCAACTCGGCCGCGCCTTCAACTTCGACGTCGCAGACAAAGACCGGCTTGCCGGCGAGCTGGGCTTCGAGCGACGCTTTGCGGGCGGGCGAACGCACGCTGTAAACGACGGTGGCGCCCTGCTCTTCCAGCGTCTTCGCGGTAAACCAGGCGACGCTTTTTTTATTGGCGACGCCGAGGACGACGAAGGTTTTTCCGGAAAGATTGAGAAAGTCGGGCATAGGGAAACTCACTGCTGTTGTTGCGCCTGCTGGGCGGCCGGCGAGCCTTCGGGAGTTTTCCAGGCGACGGCAAAATCGACCGTGAGCACGCGGGTGCCGTCGGCTTTTTTGATCGCGCCGCCCATCATCGTGAAGCCGCCCATGACTTCTTTTTTCTTCACTTCGATCACGATGGTGTCGCCCGGATAAATCGGGTTGCGGAAGCGCACATCGGAGATCTTGGCAAGGAGCGGCACGCCTTCGCCGGGCTTGGCGCCGGCGGCGAGCGCCTGGCGCGCCATGAAGAGCGCACCGGTCTGGAAAACGGCTTCGCACAACAACACGCCCGGCGTGATCGGCGCGTTGGGATAGTGACCCTTGTAGAAATCTTCCTCGGCCCGCCACGTGCGTTTGGCGATGAGTCCGTCGGTGGTCTCGGAGACGATCTCGTCAACAAACAGAAAGGGCGGCCGGTGCGGGATGAGGTCGGTGACGGCGTTGGACATGGGAGAGGTAAAACACACCGCGCCCTCCCCCGCCCCGCAAGGCTGGAAATTACGAGGCGGCGGACGCGTTCTTGAGGGCGAAGAGGTATTTATCGATCTTGTTGGACGTGATGACGCCGTAATTGATCGTGCCCAGCCAGCCCGACATGATGATGCCGACGCTGCCCGCGTGGAAGAGGCCGGGGAGTTTTTCGGAGAGGTTCATCGAGACGGGCAGGCCTTCGAACTTCGTGCCGAACGACGTGCCGTTCATGTGCGTCGTGTAACGCTCGATGGTGCGCGGTGTGGCCGCTTCCTTCCAATCGATTTTCGCGCGGACGTCGGGAATGTATTTTTCGAGGGCGACGAGGCTCTCCTCGATCATGCGCTCCTTGTGTTTTTCGTAGTCCGCCTCGGAGAGACTGTTCCAATCGGGGTAACGCCCGTTGAGCGAGGCGACCACGGTGTAGCGGTCGGTGCCGGGGCGCGTCTCAGGATAATAAACCGAAAACGTGCGGCTCGTGGTGTGCAGATCAGTGAGTTCCTGCGGGCTGTAAGTCGGCGCTTCCGACGTGAAAACAAGATCGCCGATGTGCGGGATGCTTTCGCCTTTGCGGATGCCGAAATACACCTGGCACGAGCTGGTATTGATGCGCACCGCCCTCGCCTGCTCGATGAAATCGGCAGGGAAATTCTCTTCGCCGGCCAAGCGGAAGATCGTGTTTTTGATGTTGGCGTTGGATAGCACGGCCTTGGCTCGGATGACGCGGCCGCTCTTGGCGACGATCCCGCAGGCGACTTTCTTGCCGTCGCGTTCTTCGACGAGGATGCGATCCACGAGGACTTTTTTACGGAGCTCGACGCCGTTTTTCTGGAGTTCAGCGACCATCTTGGCGATGAGCAGATCGGAGCCGCCTTGGAATGTGAAGACGCCTGCGCCCATGAAGTTCGAGAAGACGATGCCGAAGGTGATCGCCGGGTCGTCGAAGGTGGAGCCGTTGGCATAAGAGATCGGCTCCATGAGCAGCCGGTGGACGTCGGCGCGACCAGGGAAGAACCGTTCGAACATCTGGCCCGTGGTCTCGGGGTTGTTGTCGTAGTAGTTCATCGCCCGCAGGTAGTCGTAGAACGCCTCAACCTGTTCGTGGGGAAGTTTGAACTGCTCGACGAGCACGCGCGTGTAATCTTCGCGGGTGAACGTAGTCCACACATCCATCTGTGGATTGACGAAGCGGACGTCCTTCAACTGGTGAATGGAATCGGCGATTTCCTTCGTCCAGTAACGGCGGCAGCTTTTGATCATGCCGCTCGGAAAGCCGTGCAGCGAGATGTCGAAGATGTGCCCGCCCTTGCGCGTGAACCACGTGGCGAGGCCGCCGTATTGGTAGTGGTGCTCGAGCAGGAGCACCTTGTGACCGGCCTTTGCCAACACGTTCGCGCCGGTGAGTCCGCCAAGGCCGGAGCCAATGACGATCACATCGTATTCATCTGCGACACCTTTGAGCCAGTCGTAAGCCATGAGAATAAAGGAACGCAGTGAAGGCTCGCGCCGCGTAGGGGCAAGGGCTTTTACGATGATGCCACCGGCGGATCAAGGCGGGGTCGGAATCAGGCGAGTTCTTCGCGAAAAGCGAGTTCACTAACACCCCTACTCTTTGAATTCGTTGAATTTTCTGACGGGCGGAGCCGGCTTTTGGACGTCGGGGTCGAGGGAGGCTTCGAGGTTTTGCAGGCGGGTTTCCCACGTTTGGAGATCCTCGGCTCTTTGCTCCAAATAAACTTCTTGTTCCTGTATGTTTTGCAACTTGATGAGCAAGGCGGTCTCGACTTCGATGAAATAGGCCTCGCGTTCGGCCAGATGGGCTTCCGCCAGCAGCAGCTTGTTTTCGCGCTCGGCGAGGTTGTCCTTAGCTTTTTCTGCGGTGGCAACCGGCGGTGCCTTGGCCGCAGGGATCGGCGGCGCGCTCTCCTTCACGGGCAACGCCACTGGCGCGATCACGGGAACGGGAGCGACGGCCCGAGGCGGGGCGACCGGGGAGACCTGAGCGATCATTGCGACCGGCTGAGGGATGATGAGACCGGAATCGAACACGGCCTTTGTCTCCGCTACGATGACATCGATCTGGGAGCGGTCCAAGGCGGCTTCGGCCAGCATGCGCAGTTCCGCCCAGTAATGGGCATGGTAGCCGATTTGATCGCTAGCATGGACCGGGGGCGTGAAGGCTTGAAAAACAGGCTGGCACCTTGCTTCAAGCTCAAGGGCGAGCAGGGAGACTTCCTCGTTAACCACGATCTTGTGGGGGGCGAAAACCTCCTCAATCTTGTCTCGGAAATTTAAATGGGGGTAACCGTGATGGACCGAGGATTCGTTGGGCTGAGTCTGCCTTGCGGCCCCGAGTTGGTTGATGAAATCGATTTCGGCGTCCAAAGCATCCGCGCTTGCGACCAATTGGGCGAGTTTCTTGCCCACCAAGGGCACGTCGGCGGAGATCATGCCGGCCGCAGAGCCCTGCATGAGCACGGTGCGAAAGCCGCGCAGGTGGAGCTGGCAGTCTTTGAAACGACGGTCAAAGATCGCGGCCAGCCATTTCCAATCGGTGGGTGTTCCCGCGGTGATCAGGTGCTGCGCGTAGTCGGCTGAAACCGAGCGCAAATGGTCTTCCAACTGGCGATCAATCATACCCCCGCTCACCCGCAAGAGCTTGTTCAGCTTCTGAACTTCGGCGCTCAACGCCGCCAATCGGGATCTGGTGGCTTTTAACTGGAGTTCGGGTCGTCTGCTTTGGCCTAGCAGCAGCGCCGGGAAAATCGACCGTTTGGACAGGAGCTCGGTTTCCTGTGCCCTGAGCGTGGGAATTTCACCGTTCAACGCCTGATGCGAGGCCATCAACGCGGCCTCGCGCATCAACAGATCCCGGAGAGATTCCGGCACAAGATCCAGCAAAGTCGGCTCCGAAGATGCAGGCAAAGTCGTCACAGCGATGAAGGACCTCTGAGGGGCGGGAAATAAACGTTAAACGACATGGGAAAGAGACTTGGTATGCACTCAAAACCCAAGCGCACGCCAAAATCAACACGATGCCGCCTCTAACGCAATTTTAAGCTTAAACCGCCGGGACGAACTCACGGCGATCTTTGCGCCCCAAAAATGAAAAAACGTCGGGCGACAGAGCGGTGTATCGCGCTCCGTTCGCCTGACGTTTTTCAAACAATTCGGCCTATGCGAGCAGGCCGTGGCCTCAGCCTGCTCAGCTCTGCTTGGGTGCCGGTTTGGCCACCACCGGGTCCATGCCGGTGACAAGGCGGGTGCCGCGTTTATAGGTGAAGTAATTATACACCCAGTGGGTCAGCACGGAAACCTTGCTGCGGAAGCCGACGAGGAACAGCAGGTGAATGATCAGCCAGGCGAACCAGGCGAAGAAACCACTGAACTGGAGCTTGCCGATCTTGGCGATGCCCGAGGAACGGCCGATGGTGGCGAGGCTGCCCTTGTCGTGGTAGGCAAACGGCGCGCGCGCGCCCTTCCCGTCCTTGAGTTCCTTGGCGATGAGCTTGGCGGCATAACCACCCATTTGAAGGGCGGCCGGAGCGACGCCCGGCACGGTCACGCCGTTGACATCGACGAGGCTGACGACGTCACCGACGGCGAGCACTTCGGGATAACCCGGCAGAGAGAGATCGGGCTGCACCTTGATGCGACCGCCGCGGTCGATCTCGATACCGAGCGAACGGGTGAGAGGATTCGCGGCCACGCCGGCGGCCCAGATGATGTTGGCGCTGCGGATGGTCTGAGTGGGCAACTCGACTTCGCCCTTGCGGATGTCCTTGACCATGGAGGCGACGAGCACTTCCACGCCGAGTTTTTCCAACTGGAGCTTGGCGCTGGCGGAGAGCGCCTCGGGAAACATGGGCAGCAGGCGCGGACCGGCCTCGACCAGCAGCACGCGGGTTTTTTTGGGATCGATGTGACGGAAGTCTTCGTCGATCACGGTGCGGGCGAGTTCGGCCAGAGCACCGGCCATCTCAACACCAGTCGGACCGCCGCCGACGACGACCGTGGTGAGCAGCGCATCGCGCGCGGCCGGATCGGCTTCGGTCTCGGCGCGCTCGTAGGCGAGCAAGGTTTCGCGGCGGAGCGCGAGGGCTTCGTCCAGGGACTTGAGACCGGGGGCAAACTGCGCCCAATCGGGGCGTCCGAAATAACTGGTCACGCCGCCCAAGCCGATGACGAGGTAATCGTAGGCGACCTCGCCTTTGGCGAGGATGACCTTCTTGGCCTTGAGATCGATGCTCTGGACCTCGCTCATCCGCACCTCGATATCCGGGTGATCGGAGAGGATGGAGCGGATCGGCTGGGCGATATCGGGACCGGACAGCGTGGCGGTGGCGACCTGGTAAAGCAGCGGCTGGAAAAGGTGGTGGTTTTGCCGATCGATGATCGTGACCCGGGCAAGATTGCGCGGAAATTTTTGGCAAAAGGTGAGTCCGGCAAAACCGGCGCCCAGCACAACGATGCGAGGAAGTGAGTCAGACGTCTGCATAAATAAGGTTCAGGTGAAGCGGTATCAGGCTTAACAGAGCAAAGAAAGAAGCGTGCCGGAAAGAGAATTCGCATTCATCTTTTCATTTTAAGCGTAACCAAGGAATTGCGTCGGGCGGCTTTTATGTTTTCGGCTGCAAAACATGGAAATTGGCCATCGATATGCCACTGAGCATCGCTCCGACGATCCCGAGAAAGCCTTGGTCGGTGCCGGCCAGGTAGAGATTCGATAACGCGGTGCGTCCGTCGCGGAGTTTCACCGGTGAACCGTAGATCGCCCCGCCCGCATGGCCGGTAAACCTGGTGATCGTGCGCGGCGTAAACATATCGGTCGCAATGGTTGCAGCGGCAAGAGTGGCGGGAGAAGGCAGCGGCGGGAGAAAACGCAAGGCACTGCGCTGGATGTCTGCATACCAGCGCGTTTTATCGGCGCGATAAACGTCTTCCGGCAAGGGTGCCCACTGGTCGTAGCTTGCAAGGCAGGTGCAGCGGAAAAGGCCTTCGGGGAGTTCGCGGCCAGGGCCGAAATCGAAGTTGTTGGGCAGGCAGATCACGCCGCTGCGGATGTCCACTTGTTGCTCGCTGGCGGCATAGGTGAATTTTTCGGAATCATTGAAAAAAACGATGGTGTCCTCGCCCCAGCCGAGCGCGGCGGGTTGGCGGTCGAGCACGGTGATGGTTTCGCAATAGCTGAGAGCGCCGGACGGCGCTGGCTGAGAGCTAAGAGCTGAGAGGCTAGAGCCTGGCAGCAGACGCTCGGTTTCGGGCGCGCCGATGGTGCTGATGACGTGGGTGGCGGTCACTTCGGAGCCGTCGTCAAGGAGAAGTGCGGACGCCCTGCCCTCACGGCTGATGATTTTTTGGACACCGCATTTCATGCGTCGCTCGCCGCCCGTCTCGCGGTATTTTTCGAGAAGGACGCGGAGAATAACCCGCACGCCGTCGAAGGGCCGGGCGAAGCCTTCGAGGAAGAGTGCCTTGAACATGATGACGAACTGGCCGAACTCCATGTCGTGCTCGGTGGCGCTGCCGTAATACATGACCGGGCAGAATAGCATGTCTTCCAGCAGCGGATCGGTCACGTGCCGGCGCACGACGGCGCGAGCGGACTCGGGCACGGCACCGAGGGAAACGTCGTCGTAGGTTTTGATAAGCGCGATGAGACGGCGGAAGCCGTCGATCTGTGAGGGGAACTTGGCCGCGACCTCGGACTCGAAGACCGTGAAATCGTTAGTGAAGGTGAGCGACGTCTCACCGCGCGGACCGAAGGCGATGCGGGAGCGTTTTTGTTCGCAGAGGGCGAATTCGTCGCGGTCGATACGAAGCTGGCGGAGGAGTTTGCCGAGCGGCGTGCCTTTCACGCCGGGACGCACGAAATTGGTCATGGCGTGCAGGCCCACGTCGTATTTGCGACCGTCGATGCTGTAGAAACTGTTGAGTCCGCCGACGGCGTTGTGGCGCTCGAAGATGCACACCTTCTTGCCGAAGTGCGCCAGCCGGATGCCGGCGGCGAGGCCGGCCATGCCCGCGCCGATGATGGCGACGTCGTAGTGGTGGGCGGTGTTCACGAGGGGCGCAAAAAAGGCCTGACACGAGGTCAGGCCAGGGAGGTAATTTGGCGTAGGGACGCTTATTTTCCCAGCGCGGCGAACTTCGGGGTGAGGTATTCGGCGCAACTGTCGAGGGTGGCGAGGTTGGGATAGTCGGCCTCGGGGACCTCGATGTTGTGGCGTTTGCGAAGCTCCATGACGATGTCGAGGAAGTCCATGGAATCCAACTGCATTTGGTCACGCAGGCGGATGTCGCCTTTGAGGTTGGAAATATCTTCGTCCGGCGCGATGTCGGCGATGATGTCGAGGACTGCCTGCTTGGTTTCGTCTTTGGTCATGGAGCGTGTGTAAAGGGTGAGGTTAGGCCACAAATCGTTTCACAATCAACGTGGAATTGATGCCTAGCATACCGAATGAGTTGTTCAGGATGGCGTCAACTCGACCGACCTTTTGGGGGTGGTTTAACACGAGGCCGGGCAACGCACACTGCGGGTCGAGGTCATCCACGTTGATCGTGGGGTGGACGATGAGGTCGTCGAAAGAAGGCAGGTTGCCCGCGAGCTCGAGCGCGCCGGCCGCGCCCATGCAGTGACCGATGTAGCTCTTCGTGTTGTTGATGTAGGTGTCGGGGCAGCCTTCGCCGAAGACGGCGCGGATCGCCTCACACTCCTGGATGTCGCCGAGCGGCGTGGCGGTGGCGTGGGTGTTTACGATGTGGATGTCCTTCGCCTCAAGACCGGCCGAAACGAGCGCCTTGCGCACGCACTCGGCTTGGCGTCCGGGATTGGGGAGGACGTAGTCGGAAGCGTCGGAATTGACGCAGTAGCCGCCGATCTCGCCGTAGATTTTCGCACCGCGAGCGAGGGCGTCGTCGAGGCGTTCGAGGGTGTAGAGCGCGCCACCCTCGGAAATAACGATACCGTTGCGGGCCTTGTCGAAGGGACGCGAGGCCTTCAAAGGATCGACGTGGGTGGCGAGCGCGTTCTGGGACTTGAAGCCGGCGTAGATGCCGAAGGTGTGGATGCTCTCGCTGATGCCGCCGCAGATCGCCAGATCGACCTCGCCAAGACGCAGCATCTGGGCGGCGTGGATGAGGCCCATGTTGCCGGCGGCGCAGGCGGCCCCGATCGTGTAGGCCGGACCGGTGATGCCCATGCTCAACGAGACTTCACCCGCCGGGTTGTTGGCGACGGTGCGCGGGTTGTGGTAATGCGACCAATACTTCGTGTCGTAGTTGAACTTCGAGATGGCGTAGATCTCGTTTTCCGTCTCGACGTTGCCGTGCTCGGTGCAGCCGACGTAGATGCCGACACGGTCTTTGGGGAACGCGGTGAAGTTGATACCGCTGTCGATCATCGCCTCGTGCGCGCAATAAATGGAGATCGAGCCGGCCCGCGTGCCCACGCGGAGTTCTTTTTTCTTTTGATACTTGAGAGGGTCGTAGTGGCAGACGCCGGCCAGGCACTCTCCCATGTAGCGAATCTCCTTCTTCTCGATGCCCGCCACACCGTTGAGGAGATTTTGGCGAAACTCGGACAAAGTGTTGCCGTTGGGCGCGGTCAGACCGACTCCGGTGATGACGATGCGGGCAGGTTTGTAAGACATGGGGAAGGAAATCGCTAGCCAACCACTCCTTAAAAGCAATACAACGATCATTCCATTATGAACGTTCTTGTTGTTGGCGGCGCCGGTTACATCGGCAGTCATTGTGTCAGGCAACTGGTTGCAGCGGGCCATCATCCCGTTGTGCTCGACAATCTGATTTTCGGACACCGCGCGGCGGTGGCGAAAGACATCACCTTTTATCCGGCCAATCTCGGCAACGAGAGCGAGGTCGGCCGCATTCTTCGCAAGGAGAAAATCGATCTGGTGATGCACTTCGCGGCCTACGCCTACGTGGGCGAGAGCGTCACCGATCCGCTTAAATACTATTTCAACAACGTCGCCGCGCCTCTCCATCTCCTGCGCTCGATGATGGCGGCGGGCGTGAAGAAATTCGTCTTCTCCTCGACCTGTGCGACCTACGGCATCCCGGACAAAATGCCGCTCGTGGAAACGATGCCGCAGGCTCCGATCAATCCCTACGGCCAGACCAAGCTCGACATCGAGAACGCGCTCAAATCCTTCGCCAGCGCCTACGGTTTGAGCTTCGCCGCCTTCCGCTACTTCAACGCCGCCGGCGCGGCCGAGGACGGCAGCATCGGCGAGCAGCATAACCCCGAGACGCACCTCATCCCGCTCTTGATCGACGCTGCGGTGGGCAAGCGCGAGAATGTCCAGATCTTCGGCACCGACTACCCCACCCCGGACGGCACCTGCCTGCGTGATTATGTTCACGTGGACGATCTCAGCCGCGCGCACATCGCGGTGTTCGACAAGCTGGACAAGCCCGGCACCGCGCTCTTCTACAACCTCGGCACCGGCACGCCCACCTCCGTCCTCGAAGTCATCAAGGCCGTCGAGAAAGTCACCGGCAAGAAGGTGCCCACCGTGATCGCACCGCGCCGCGCCGGCGACCCGCCCGCGCTCTACGCCGATTCCACGAAAGCGATCACCGAACTCGGCTGGGACATCCAATACAAGACCATCGAGTCCATCGTCGCCACCGCGTGGAAGTGGCACTCGGAGCATCCCGACGGATTCAAGAAATAAGCCGACTCGTTTTTCGGCCTGAGAACTTGGGTTGCAGGTTTCACCAACAAAAAGGCGCGGCATTTAGCCGCGCCTTTTTGTTGGTGAAATAAACGCGTTGGCCGCGGTTAGGTTTTTAGCCCGAGCTCGTCCACGCGCTTGCGAAGGGTGGCGCGGGTCATGCCAAGTTTTTCGGAGGCTTTCAACAGGTTGCCTTCGGTCGCGGTGAGCACGCGGATGATCATCTCGCGTTCGAGACGCTCCAGAATCGGCTCTTCGCCTTCACTGAGCTGGACGTGCAGGAAATCGAGGGCGCTCTCGACCGTGAGCGTGGGCTCGCCTGAGGCGATGCTTTCGGCGACGATTTGCTCGGTCGCAAGCGTGGCGCTCTCCGTCGATGAGGTCCGTGCCGTTTCGAAGGGCACATTGGTGTTTCCCGTGCTGCTGGTGCCGGTGAACACAAGAGGCGCGGCTACGCCGACGGCATCACGGATTTCCAAGGGCAGATCCTTGAGCAGAATCGTGTCGCCCTGCGCGATGACCGCGCTCCGGTAGATCACGTTTTCCAGTTCGCGCACGTTGCCCGGCCAGCGGTAGCGGGTGAGCACGGCGAGCGCCTCCGGGGAGACTTTATTTACGCGGGCCTTCTTTTGTTTAACGAGATTTTGGATGCAGAAATCGAGGATCTGCGGAACATCGTCCACGCGTTCACGGAGGGCGGGCATCTTGATGCGGACGACGTTGAGGCGGTAGTAAAGATCTTCGCGGAAGGTCTTCGCCTTCACCATTTCTTCGAGGTCTTTGTTGGTGGCGGCGATGATGCGCACATCGACGCGAATCGTATCGGTGCCGCCCACGCGCTGGATCTCGCCCTGCTGGAGGACACGGAGGATTTTCGTCTGCGTGGCGAGGGCCATGTCGCCGATTTCGTCGAGGAAGATGGTGCCGCCGTCGCAGAGTTCGAACTTGCCGAGACGCTGGCCGGTGGCGCCGGTGAAGGAGCCTTTTTCGTGACCGAAGAGTTCGCTCTCGATTAAGTTGTCAGGGATCGCGGCGCAGTTGACGGCGATGAAGGGCTTGGCGGCGCGATGCGAGTGTTTCCAGATGGAGCGTGCGACCAGTTCCTTGCCGGTGCCGCTCTCGCCGGTGATCATCACGGTGACGTCGCTGGCCGTGACCTGGCCGATGATCTTGAAGACGTCCTGCATGACGGGCGAAGAGCCGACGATGCCCTCCTTGTAGTCGTCACTGTTGATGGTCGGCTTGTAATTGCTGACCGCGCGCATGTCGGCGTAGGCCTTGAGCGCGTTTTCCGCGATGGCCAAGACCTTCGCCGGGTCGAAGGGCTTCATGATGTAGTCGAACGCGCCGTATTTCATCGCCTCGATGGCGGTCTGCGCGGTGCCGAAGGCAGTCATGAGGACCACGAGCTGTTTCGGGTTGGTGGAGCGGATGTGTTGGAGGGCTTCGAGGCCGCTCATGCCGCTCATGCGGATATCGAGAAAAATGAGATCGGGTGCCGGGCCTTTTTTTACGGTGGCGACGCCTTGCTCGCCGCTCGCGGCTTCGAGCACCTGATATTTTTTAGACGAGAGCACGCGGCTGAGCGAGTAACGCACCTCGGCGTCATCATCGATCACCAGGATCGTCGGGGATTTTACGGTAGTGTCGGGCATGTGAACAAAAATGAGCAGCTTGCGGCCGCCAGAAGGAGCGCCAACGCCGCACAAAGCTGGTTTTCACTACGTCTCATATGCTCGACTGGTCAATGAACTTGTTCCGAACAGCAGCGCATCGCAATCGCCCGCGCCCTTGTCCATCGGCCCGATCTCATTCTCGCCCTCCTCCTCGAACTCACCGGCTACGCGAAAGACCTGAAACTATGAGCACCTCCGAAAACCGGCCAACATTGGAAGCCTCATCGCATGGCTGCTCTCGCCGGATGCCGATTGGGTAACGGGGAATCTGGTCGATCGATGGCGACATGGCCACGATGCGCTCTCCTGCCTAAGGCCCGGGCCTTGTCCATTTATGAAATGGTGGAGCAGACCAGGATCAAACTGGCGACCTCGTCGTTGCGAACGACGCGCTCTATCAACTGAGCTACTGCCCCATGCCTTGCCGCTTAGTAAAGCGGAGTTATCAGGTAAAAGTTCCCTCGCTATCGGCGCAAGCTGATTGTCGTTTTCAATCCAATCTCGCGGTCAAAACTCAAAAAATAATTACGGCGCAACCGTCAAAGAGGTATCGATGGCTTTGCGGACAAGGATTTCATTCCGCGTTGGATTTCCAGTTCGGCATCGCGTTTCTGGATGCCGAGGATCCCCCCCCACACACTTGCCTGGCAATTTCCTATCGATTGACTGCGAAATATCTCAGAGGGCTCGCTTCGCTGATCTTTCTTTATTCCTCGACCACGCAGGCGAACACCATCTTGCCGGACGACGACGGCAGTACACTGGTGATCTCCACCGCGACGATCCGCCCGATGTGTTGACGCCCTCCGTTTACGACGACCATCGAGTTGTCGTCGAGGTAACCCAGCGCCTGGCCCTCTTCTTTGCCAATCTTGATGAGCTCGACCTCGATCACTTCGCCAATCACCAACTCCGGCCGCATCGCCTTGCCCAGTTGGTTGAGATTAAGCCACGACACCCCGTGAAACTCAGCCAGCTTGGAAAGGTTGTAGTCGGTCGTGAGCAGCTTTGCGCGCATCGACTGGGCCAGAAATACGAGCTTCGCGTCGATGTCCTGACGCTTCGCCACTTCGCTTTCGTGGATGCGCAGATCGAGATTTTTGATCTTCCTCAATGCGCCGAGCATCTCCAGCCCGCGTCGGCCGCGCGTTTGTTTTTGAGGATCGTGGGAATCCGCGATCGCCTGCAATTCGCCCAGCACAAAACGCGGCACCACCAGCGCCGCGCTTAAAAAGCCCGTCTGACAAATCCGCACGATGCGACCGTCGATGAGCGCGCTCGCGTCCACCACCACCAGCGGCACCTCGACTTCGTGCGGCACGAACCGCACGTAAGGGATCACCAGGTTGAACTCATCCTTGCCCCGCAGCGCGATCACCGTGCTCAGGTAGGTGATGATGATGAACAACCCCAGTTGCACCAGATAAAGAACCTGCGGATCTCCCTCCTTGAGCAGCGGCGAACGACTGATCATGTAAGAGATCAATGTTCCCGCCGCCAACCCGAAGGTGATGGCCGAAAGCCCGCGTAGCGAAAACCCCTTCAGCATGATATCCACGAGGACCACTAGAATGCCGATGGCCAATCCGATCGCGACCGCCAGCGCCCGGTAGTTGTCCCATTCGCGCACCGCGTAGCATACCAACCATCCGGCCGCTGCGGAGAGCAGGATAAAGACGATGCGGATGGGAAAAAGAGTTTTGTTCATGGGCGGCGCTCGTCAGTGCAGCACGAAATACAAAACGAAAGGCAGCGCAACTCCCAGCGCCATGCATGCCTGTATGATCCGCAAATCGCGGCGGGCTTTTGCCTTTTCAGCATCGCTCAGCTCCATGTATTCACACTGCATCCACCGCCTCTTCCTATGACAACCCAATACTGGCTGGTTAAAACCGAACCCGAGGCCTACTCGTGGGAAACGTTTCTCAAGGACAAACGCACCGACTGGACCGGCGTGCGCAACTACCAGGCGCGAAACCACCTCAAGGCCATGCGCACCGGCGACCGCGTGCTCTTTTACGCCAGCGTCACCACCAAAGCAGTCCTTGGCCTCGCCGAGGTTACCAAGACCGCGTTTCCCGACACCACCGCCGACGAAGCCGGCTGGGTCGCCGTCGAACTCAAGGCCGCCACCACCCTGCCGCGCCCCGTCTCGCTCGCACAAATCAAAGCCGAGCCCTCGCTCAAAGAGATCGCCCTCCTTCGTCAGAGCCGCCTCTCCGTCATGCCTCTCTCCGCCGCAGAATTTAAAAAAATCCTCGCGCTCGGCGGCGCGTGAAAACGCCAGCAGGCACGCTCATTTCTACGGCGAAGCCTGCTCGACCATGACGCGGAACCCGACATGGCGGGCCCGGTCGCTTTTCAAGCGCGCCTCGGACGGGATTTTCGAGACTTGAGCAGGCGTATCCAGATAGCTGCCACCGAAGATAAACGCCTTGTCGTCGTCCGCATCAGTTCCCTCGGTCCCCGTCCACTCCGCTAGATTGCCCAACAGATCGTAGAAGCCCGTGCCATTTGGTTTACCCTTACCGACCTCGTGGCTGCGGCCGTTGCTGTCCGCCTGGTTCCACGTCGCCGGCTGGCCATCGCCCAGCGCGACACGGAATTCATCCAGAGTGGGTAGCCGCGCCGTCATGCCGAGCAGCCAGCCCAGCCGCGTGCAAAATTCCCGCGCATCGCTCCAGTTCACCGAATCGACCGGCAGCTCGCGGCCGGGATTACGGCTGGGATTCGTCGTCATCACCAACACATACAGCGCCTGGGAAACCTCCGTCTTGAGCAGCAGCCGGTCCGGGTTGCCGGGCAGAGGCAGCAGCCGGTCGTAAATCGTATCCTGCAATTCGCGCAAGTCCGGCCGGCGCAGCGAGAGATAGGCGAGCTTCAGCTTCAACCCGCCGTCGATGCGCCGGCTCTTCGGGTAATCGGCGAAAAGTTTATCAACCAGTCCGACCGCCTGGCCGATTTTTTGGTCGGCCAGCACGACCTGGCGTTTTCCCAGATGCTCGCCGATGGCACGATCCAGCGCCGCCACCGCGTCCGCCGTGGGGGCCGAAAGCGCCGTCTGCCGTTTGATCTCCAGATTTTCGATCCGCTCGGAGGAAACAAACCGGCTGCGTGAAAATTTTTGGTTCACTTGGAGCTGCAACGCACCCGCATCCGCAAAAAACTGCGCCCCATCCGTCGGCTTGCCCGCGGCCACCGCGTCGTCGCCCGCCTTCTCCTTCGCGTCGATATCCGACGCGATGCCGGCGGCGTTCAGCGATTCGATTTCCGAATCGAGATTATCCACCACGGAAAGATCGGCGAAGATCGTGCGTCCGTATTCCCGGTTGATGCGGTCCTGCAGATCGCGGGCGCTCATGTAGGCGGCCAGCGCGTCCGACCAGCGTTTTTCAGAGGTGGCCTTGCGGGCGGCGGTGACGGCCGCCGTCATCTCCTTTTGCAGCGGAGCGGCCTCCAGTCGCGCCAGTTGCTGCAGAAGCGACGTCTCACGCACATAGTTTTTATAACGAGAACTCGCCGAACTGGTGTTGATCCCGCGCTGCAACTTAAGCGCCTCGGTAAATTTCGATGCCGCCAGCTCGGAATCATTATTCGTCAGGGCGTCATACCCGTCTTTTTCCAGACGGTCGATCTGGTCGATGGTCACCTTCGCCCGTGCCGTGCCCAGCTCGGTGTCCAGCCGCATCAAACGCGTTGACTGGTCCAGCCCCGCAGTCGGGTAGATGCGCACCAACTCGCGCTGCTTGTCGAACGCCTGCGACAGCTTGTCGATGACTTCCGGCGTGACCAGGCTGGCGTCAACCGCCGCCTGATATTGTTTTTCGAGATCGCCGATCTCGTCGGACAGTTTGGCAACTGCCGGATCGCCCGAACTCTTCACCTGCACGCTCGTCCCGCCCACGCGACTGGGTCCGATGGTCGTGAGAAAATAAAAGAACCAGCCAAGCGCCGCCACGCCTACGCAGCCCAAAAGCCACGGACGAGCTGCACGCAAAAGAGGGATGAAACGACGTTTTTTCCGGATGGCCGGCATAGGGGTGAACGGCGAGCAAAAGGCCCGTCCGACAAAATGCAATGCGATCCCCGTCCAACACCGATAAACTCGACATCTTATAGTGGTTGGCGTTTTCACAGCATGTGCTCGAAAATCTCGTCATCCTCGCCCCCGGCCTGCTCGGCGGCTCGGTCGCCAAGGCCGCCCACGCTC
>JAHFTG010000148.1 GCA_023269455.1 Opitutaceae bacterium
TCTTGGCTGCCCGGGCGTGTCTATGGCTGGACGACAGAATCCGGGACGTCGCCTTCGGGTGCCATGCAGTTTTATGATAAAAACATAAGCGCGCAGGGGTGGACGTATCCGGTGTTTGCATTGCCGGGGCCGGCTTCGAGCACCAGTTTGGGCGTGACGACGAGTGCGGAGATTCCCGGTTTAGAGATCAAGTTGAAGTCAGCAGCCGGAACCCTTGCCACTTACAAAAGCCCTGATTTTCAGATGCTGAATATTCCGGCAACCACGACCACGTGGAAGTTCGCTTTCGCGTTTCGACTCAAACAGCCCGTTTATGGAGATTCGAATCGGACGTGGTTGAAGCAGATGGATCCTCGGAGGAGCGCACCTCCGGCGACGGCTTTTGGAGGTTTTGATCCCAACCAGGACATAACGCCTCTCGATCCCAGCGTTTACATGAGCGTATCGGCGCCGAATACGGTTTATCCCCAATATCTGCTTTATCGTGTTCAGGGTTCTCTCTCTGGAACTACCTCTGGTCTATCTTTGGGGAGTTATAACGATGTGCCGGTTTTTGAGCTGCCGCGTCTTCCTTCGCTTTCAACCGGTGAGCTTCAGCACTTGGAGGTAAAGGACACGCGGCCGTTTGCCATTGGCAATTCATGGGGTGAGACGGCCAATGCGATTTTTGATCGGTTTTTCTTTTCCGGGCTGCCCGTGACGGTTTCTGCTGCGGCGGGTGTGCCTGATTTGAGTGCGGGGCAGCCCTTGCCGAATTGGAACCTGCGCGTCGTAAACACCACGGATATTGCCACGGTGCAAACGGCATCAGCGCTGTCGTCCAGATATCTGGTGCAGGCGGGTGGGTTTAACCTCAATTCCACGGGTGTGGCGGCTTGGCGGGCGGTGCTTTCGAGCGTGAGGTTTTTACAGCCTATGGTTTCAGCCGATATCGAAAACACGGTCCCAAACGACACGCTTGGGACTCAAAAAACTTCGACTGCAACCGTGAACGCAGCGTTCGATGCTGATGCGACTTTGGGCACGAGCGTGCAGGCTCCGACATTTCTGCGGTTTTCCCAATCGGCGCAGGGAACCTATTTTTGGAAACCGGTTTCGGGTTCACTGAACAAGCGTGAATTCAGCACTCACGCGTTTCGGCTCGGCGTGCGTGGCGCTGGCGATACAACATCGACCACGTCGCCCGTTGATCCATCGATAACGGCGCAAGGTCTGACCACTGATCAGGTGGAGGCACTCGCGACAGAGATCGTGCGGTTGAGCCAACTGCGGGCATCGGTTAAAGGCCCGTTCCGCAGTTTGGCGGAATTCTTAGGGCCGCAGTCGGGGACTGGAACCCCCAGTTTGATTGAAGAGGCCATTGCAACGGTTGGCATCAATACACCCGAAGTGCAGCCGCTCGACGATGTCGTGTTTACGGGTGGAGTGTTCGGAGCGGGCTTTAGTTCACTGACATTGACCCAAGGGGATATCTTGACCGCGCTGGCACCGTTCCTGCGTGCAAGGTCCGATACGTTTACGATTCGCAGCTATGGGGAGTCCATCAATCCGGCGACCAACGCGGTGTCTGGCAAAGCCTGGTTGGAGGCCACGATCCAGCGCTTCCCCGAGACGGTGAACGCCGCCGACAGTGTGGCGCAACCGGCGGACACCTTTGGCAGGAAATTTAAAATCATCTCATTTCGATGGCTATCACCTTCAGATATTTAATGGCGGGCTTTGCGCTGTGTGCCCTGACGCTCGGGGCTCACGGACAGACGAATCCAGCGACCAAACCCAAGGAGGTCAGCTTGCAGTTCACCGTTTTTGCCTTGGGCGGAATGGCCCCCCTTGGCTACGAGCCTAAGGCGAAGTCCGCCTTGGCGCCGGTTAAGTTTTTCAGCGCTTACCGTTCATCGGAGTATTCGTATCGGGGTGAAACGACGCTCTGTTTCTTTGACGGACAGGCGGCAGACAAAAGCCAAAGTCCGGTGGCCATTTATACCATTCCCGAAGGAGCAACCAAACTGTTGCTGCTGTTTTTCCCTAAAGCCGGGGCTACTGGTGACGGTTTAAAATATGATGTCTTCGGGGTGGATGATGCGCAGGCAAAGACCCCGGCAGGCACTTTTTCCACCATCAATATTTCCGGCCACGAATACGCGGCTCAATATGGGACTACCCGCCTCACGATCCCCAAAGGTGTGGGCGATTTCCATCCGGCAAAGGGGAGCGTTTCGCTGTTGTTGGCGACACAGATGGAAGGGCACTGGATGCCGTCCGGCCGGCATGTGTTTGCAATCGGGAACCAGGATCGGGTCATCCTGATTTTCTATCCTCCGGCCAGTGATACGGGGATTTATCCGATTATAAGACGTCTGGTTGATACCGTGCCGGTCATTGCTTCTAAAAATAGTCTGGCGCAGTCGCTTGAGGCACCGGTGGCTTTGGACTGAGGAGCCGTTGGCCTCGGGGATAGTTACGGCGCCAGTGGATGATCGCGACCAATGATATACACGGTAATCGCACGATGATCCCTCGGTGACAAAATGGTGTGCCGGTGAATTTATGGTGGATTTTTTCGGCAGATGCGTGCTTTTTGGGCGGCTGAACTCGTTGAACGCAGGTTTTCCGGTTCAGGTATAGGCCTGTTTCGCCAGAGTAGCTCAGTGGTAGAGCAGGGGACTCATAAGCCCTTGGTCGGCGGTTCAATCCCGCCCTCTGGCACCACTTTTAATCAAGCCTCGGCCATCGCCGGGGCTTTTTTCTTTTCGGCGACGAAGCGCTCCAGTTCCTCGATGGCGCGGACGGGGCCGTTTTCGGTGAGGAGATCGTCGCGGGCGGCGGTGGCTTTCGCGGCGTGTGTCGGGTTGGCGGCGAGACGGGTGAGGGCGTCGGCGAGTTGCTCGGGCCAGTTTTTTTTGCCGAGGCGGAAACCGCAGCCGAGGCGTTCAACCTCGGTGCCGAAGAAGGTCTGGTCGCCGATGTGCGGGACCACGATCTGCGGTTTGCCCGAGTAGAGCGCGCTGGCGGTCGTGCCGGCGCCGCCGTGGTGAATCACCGCGCTGGCGTGGCGGAAGAGCTGGTCGTGCGAGACTTTGCCGATGACCTTGATGTGGGACTCGTCGCCGAGCTGGGGAAACTGTGCCCAGCCGCGTTGGACGATGATTTTTCGGTCGCGCGGCCAGGCACGGACGAAGCGTTCCATCACCGCGCCGGGGTTGTCGTAAACCATGCTGCCGAAGGTGAGGACGGGCACGGGTTGTCCGCCGGTGAAGGCGGCGATTTCGGCATCGAGCGCGGGGTTTTCCGCAGATTGCCAACGGCAGTAGCCGGTGAAGCGAAAGCGCGGGTCGAGCTCGGCGCCGGGGGGGCGGAGAAGTTTTTCGGAGACGGCCACGAGCACGCGGTCGGCGGGCTTGGAGAAGAAGTTGCGGACCTTGGGCAGGCCGGCGGCGCGGAGTTCGGCGGAGACGGCGTTGTTGATCACGCGGTCCACGACGGCATTGGCGGTTTTCCAGAGCCAGCGGTTCCAAGCGCGGCGGGTGTTGACGCCCAGCCAGCGGGGCGAGGGGAAGTTTTCGGGCGGATAATCGGCTGAGGGGATGACGTGCGGGGCGAAGGCGAAGGTGGCGAAGGGCACGCCGTGTTTTTCGGCGATGCCTTTGTTCATGGGGAAGAGGTAGCTGGAGACGAGCACGTCGGTCTCGGGCATGATGGCATCCATGCGACGGAGCATCTCGGGGATGTGTTGCTTGGCGCCGACGTAGAGCTCACGGAGTTGGTAGATGGGGGTGCGGATTTTTTGGAGACGGCCCATCCAGTAGCTGAGGTCGGCCTGTTCCCAGTTCGGGCAGAGCGGGTAAAACTCGATGCCGGCGGCTTCGACGTCGTCTTTGTAGTGGGGGATGGTGGCGAAGCGGACTTGGTGGCCGGCTTTTTGGAGGGCGACGGCGAGGGCGATGACCGGGTAGATGTCACCGGTGGAGCCGTGCGAGGTGAGAATGACGCGCATGGGGGGAGCGTTGAGGTGAAACAGCTTCCGGGGCGAGAACGGATGGGTGACGTTTCGGTGACGACTGACGAGCTCCTTATGGAAGACGGAGTAGAGGACAGGATGAACAGGATTTAGGGGATGAAGGGATCGATCTGATCCATATCCTGCCCATCCTGTTATCCTGTCGCAATCTGATCGGGTTGATCGTTTAAAATCCCGTCAGCAGCGCACGGAGCTCGGCCTCGGGGTCTTCGTGGTCTTGAGCGACGGCGAGATGGAGGGCTTCTTCGAGCCAGGGGCGGGCTTCGGCGCGGCGGCCGAGGTGGAGAAGCGTTTTACCAAGGAGGATGCGGGGCATCATCCAGTCGGGCTTTTTTTGGGCGCAGGCGACGAGGTGTTCGACGGCGTCGGCCTGGCGGGCCTCGGCAAGGAGGGCTTGCGCGAGGCTGAAACGGAAGAGTTCGTTGTCTGGTTGTTTCGCCACGAGCGCGGCGAAATGGACGGAGCGCGCGGGCGTGGTCATCAGGCTTCGTCCACCATCAGGAGGACGGCGGTGACGTTGTCGTAGCCGCCACGTTCGAGGGCGAGGTCGATGATCGTCTGGAGGATTTCTTTGGGGTCGGCGTCGGTCGCGAGAAGGGGGACGAGTTCGGGATCGGTGATCATGCGGGTGATGCCGTCGGTCACGAAAAAATAGCGGTCGCCGGGTCGGGCGGTGATGTCTTGCAGGTCCACTTTGGGCAGGCCGGGTTGGCCGATGCAGCGGGTGAGAGCCTGGCTGTTGCTGGCGTCCACCTGCACAACCTCCCCGCGCGCACGGCGGTGGCGGGCTTCGTTTTCAACGTTGTGATCTTCCGTCAGCGACTGGAGCTGGCCGGCGCGGAGCAGGTAGGCGCGGGAATCGCCGACGTGGGCGATCTGGAGGTGATCGTCGTTGAGGAGGCCGAAGGTAAGGGTGCTGCCGATGCCGTAAGGGGGGTTGATCTGCTGGCCGAGTTCCACAACGGCTGCGCTGGAAGCCTGGGTGAGGGCGTTCAGATCGGTGACGCCGGACTTGATACCGGCTTTGATGAAACCGACGGTGCAGGCGGCGGCTTCGGCTCCGCCGGGCAGACCGCCGATGCCGTCGGCGATTCCGTAAAGGCCGAGCTTATCTTCGCAGAGGAAGCGGTCTTCATTTTCAGAGCGGACTTTACCGATGTCGGTAAGCGCGGCGGAACGGAATTTCATGGCAAAAGAAACGTGACGGTAAAAATCGCGTGATCAAACGAAAGGTTGAAATCGTTCGATTCGGTTGTCGCGGTTCATTTTGACATGATTTTTCTGCGGCAGGCATTCGAGGAAGAGGCGACCGTAGGCTTTCTGCGTGATGCGTGAATCAAGCAAGGTGATGACGCCGCGATCTTTGGCGGTGCGGATGAGGCGGCCGATGCCCTGGCGGAACTTGATGAGCGCGTCGGGCAAGGTGAGTTCGTTGAAGGGATTGCCGCCGCGTTCGCGGATCCACTCGGTGCGGGCTTCGAGAATCGGATGCGTGGGAACCTCGAAGGGCAGGCGGGTGATGATAACCTGCGAGAGGGCGTCTCCGGGGACATCGATGCCGGTCCAGAAGCTGTCGGTGCCGAAGAGGATGCCGTTGCCCGCTTCGCGGAGCTGGCGGGCGAGCTCGGTGCGGGAGAAGTCGCGGCCTTGCATGAAGAACGGGCGGTGCGCGCCTTGGTAGATCGGCTCCATCGCTTCGGCGACGCGCTTCATGTCGAAGTAACTGGTGAAGAGAACGAGCGTGCCGCCCTTGGTGCGGCGCGTGCAGAAGTCGATGTAGTCAATCAGCACGTCGAGCGCGAGGCGGGCTTCCTTCGGCGTGGGCAGCGGCACGTCGGCGGCGACGAAGACGCGCATGTTTTTCTCGAAATCGAAGGGCGAGTGTTCGACGGCGGTTTTGACGTTTTCCGCGCCGACGCGGGCCTGGAACGGCTCGATGCGTCCGC
>JAHFTG010000149.1 GCA_023269455.1 Opitutaceae bacterium
GCGAGCAGCTCCCAGGAACGGAGCGGGGCGCGGCTGACGCGGGCGCCGGTGTTGCGGACGGGACCGTTTTTTCCGTCGGCCACCATCGACATCATCATGGCGTCGGGCTTGGCGGTGGCGGGTGCGGATGGCTTGGGGCCTTTGGTCTTGTCGGCGGGTTTGTCGGGCAGAGCGGACTTGGGGATGAGCGGGCTGATTTCGCGGAGGAAGTCGGCGGCGGCGAGTCGTTCGTCGGTGGTGGGCGTGCGTTGCAGGAGGATGCGGTAGATCGCCGTGAGGCGGGCGGCATCGGTCTTCGCGGCGACAATCTCGGGACGGGCGACGATGTGCCGGGCGACATCGATGGTGAGCGGGTTGTTCAAGAAAAACAGGGCCTGCTGCGGCACGATGGTGTTGATGCGGCGGCTGTTTGCCATGTCGGGTGGGGCGTAGTCGAACTGGGTGAGCTCGTCGCTGAGCCGGTCGCGATCAACGTAACCGTAAATGCTGCGGCGGTAGGAGAACGGCTCGTCGGTGATGTTGACGGGCTTTCCGCCGATGGTGGGGTCGAGTTTGCCGGTGAGAAGAATCAGCGAGTCGCGGATGCTCTCGAAATCGAGGCGGCGGAGATTCGCGCGCCAGAGGAGGCGGTTGTCGGGATCGATGATGCGCGGGTCGGGCAAGATGTCCCGGGCCTGATTCACCAACGGCGAGAGCGCAGGAGTCGCCAAGGCGATGCGCGCGGCGACGAGCGGATTGAGGGTGGGGTTAGCGCTTTGCTGATAGGTGCTGCTCAGGAGAATGAGCTTGTGGAGTTTTTTAAGGGACCAGCCGTTTTGCATAAACCAAGTGCTTAGGAAATCGAGCAGCTCGGGATGGCTGGGGGCTTCGGACATATTGCCGAGATCGTCGGGCGTGCGGATGAAGCCTTCGCCAAAGTGCCCCTGCCAGACGCGGTTCACCGCGACGCGGGCCGTGAGGGGATTTTCGCGCGTGGCGATGAGCCGGGCGAGTTCGTAGCGTCCGCTCCCGTCATGGAAAGGCGCAGGCGTGCCTTTGGACAGGCAGGTGAGGAAGTGGCGCAACTCGACCGCGCCCTGATGCGAGGCATCACCGCGGATGAAGATGCGCGAGTCTTTCGGTTTCGGAACATCCACGACCGTCATGGCGCCGCCGGGTGCGCCGGGGTGGGTGATGCGCAGCTCGTTGATTTTCGCGAAGAGGAATTTGTCGGCCTCCAGGTTGGGTATTTTTACATCGGCATAAACGCGCATCTGGTCCTCGACGTGGGCGATGTCTTTGCCCGAAGGAATGGGGTAGAAGCAGGTGAACAGTTGCACCGTGGGCGTATCGAAGGGAATGACGGGCGTGCGTGATTCGCGCTGTGCGGCCAGATAATCGGTGAACTGCTTTTGGTAGCGGACGAATAATTGCGCATAGGCTTTGCCCATGTCGTCGAGGGTCGCGGGCTTGAGCGGCGCCAGCTCGCGGGCGACAATCGGGTTCACGCCTTTTTTGGCGAGCGCGGCGGCGAGAGTGTCGGGGGCGAGTTTGGCGAAGTCGTCGGGCTTGTCCTTGAGGAGACGGGCGAGGCGGTTGTAGGGGCCGAAGACGGGATCGTCATCGCGGTTGGAAATGGCCGAATCGAGGTCGTTCTCGTATTTGACGAGGCCGTATTTGACGGCGGCATCATAGGTCTTGTTGGACTGGCCGCCGAAGGCCGTCGCGTAGCCGTGCAGGACGAGGTGCGATTCTTTCTGAAGCTCGGCGGCCAGCCGTGTGATCAGATCGTAATACATCGTGCGGTTATCGGCTTCGAGGGCGGCGAGTTTCTTCTGGTAATCGTCCTGCTCGGCGAGGGTGGCCTTGTTCTTGAGGAGGGGCTTGTCGTAGGTCTCGTCGATGGAGTTGAACACGCCGTGCAGCGCGTAGTAATCGGCGGTAGGGATGGGATCGAACTTGTGGTCGTGGCAGCGCGCGCAGCTCACGGTGAGGCCAAGGAAGGCCTTGCTCGTGGTGTCGATGCGCTCGTCGATGAGGTCGTTGCGATTTTCGAAATGCCGGCCGACGGTGAGGAATCCCAAGGCGGCGAGGCGGTCGTCGGCGGGCTTGATGTCGGGGAGTTTGTCGGCGGCGAGCTGTTCGATGATGAACTGGTCGTAGGGTTTGTCGGCGTTGAACGCGTTGATGACGTAGTCGCGATACGTCCAGGCGTATTCGTAGCGGTAGCTCTCGAAGCGGTTTTTGGTGTTGGCGCCGCGCGTGTCGGAGTAGCGGGCGGTATCGAGCCAGTGGCGGCCCCAGCGTTCGCCGTAGTGGGGGTTGGCGAGGAGCTGGTCGATCCACTTTTCGAGCACGAGGCGGCGGGGCGGATAGAAGCCCTTGTCGCCTTCGCCGTAGGGAACGCGGCCGGCTGCGAGGTATTGTTTTTCCTTGGCGGCGGCATCGTCGTAATCGTGGGAAAACGCGTTTACCTCCTCCAGGGTCGGAGGCAGCCCGAGCATGTCGTAATACATGCGGCGGAGCAGGGACTCGGGCTCGGCGGGAGGGGTGGGTTTGAGGCCCGCCGACTCAAGCTTCGCGAGCACAAAAAAATCAATCGGGCTCTGGCACCACGCGCGGTCGGTCACGCGGGGATAGGCGGGGTTTTGAACGGGTTGAAACGACCAGTGGGCGCGGGCCTTGTCGGTCAGGCCGGTGAGCCGTCCGGCGGGGGCGGCGGTTTCGCGCGGATCGGGCGCGCCGCGCGCGATCCACGTGCGAATGAGGGCGATCTGGTCGTCGGGCAGTTTGCCGCCGACGCGCTGCGGAGGCATTTTAAGATCTTCGTCCTCGTAGGAGAGGGCTTGCAGGAGGCGGCTTTCGTCGGGTTTGCCGGGGACGATGACGGCGCCGTCGTCCCCGCCGGCGAGGAGGCCAGCGCGGGTGTCGAGCACGAGGCCTCCCTTCGATTTCCCTTCGGCGACCGAGTGGCATTGGTAGCACTTGGAGGAGAGAAGCGGACGGATGTTTTTCTCGAAGAAAGCGCTATCGTCCTGCGCGATTTCGGCGGCGGATGCGGCGAGCGGGAGGAGGAAAAGCAATCGTGACAACAACGGCATGGCGGGGGTGCGCAGCACAGGGGAAGTGCAAACTGAGACGCCAAAAATGTGCGGATGTTTCACCGAATCGCAAACGCCAGATCCCTCCGCCGACAAACCGTGTTGAGGGTGAAACGGTTTGGACGATTTGCGCTACTTCACGTCAACGGACCACTGTTTCGAGCTTCGACTGGCGGCGAGGGTGACGATGACATGGCCGGACGGGAGCGTGCCGGGCGGAAGCGTGACGGCGACCAGGCTTTCCTTCGTGCGCGCAAGCAAGCCGCCCGCGAGGGCTTCGAATTGGGGGACGATCACAATCGTGTTGGCGCGGATAAACACGAGCGAGCCGCCGAGCTGTTCCTTTTGGTTGGGCAGGGTGCAGTCGAACAAGACGGGATACGGCAGCAGGGCGGTCGCCTGCCGGGGCGCGGAGACCGACGTGATGGTTGAAGGAAGCAGCGGCGCTTCGACAAACGTGCCGGCCAGTCCGCCGGGAAGCCCACCGGCGACTTCGGCGACCGAGGCGACGGAACCCATGCCGCGGATGATTTGAGCGGTGTCGGCGGGGCGTTCGGCGGGCGTCTCGATGCGGCGGTAGCCGGCGTGGAGGAGGCGCTCGATATTGGCGCGTTTGATGAAATCTTCGTAGGGGCGATACTCGGGCTCGGGCTTGCGAAAATGGAGCGTGAGAAAGGTGTAGAGCGCGAGGCCGATGATGATCGTGAGGGCGACCCACTTCATGGGCCAGGGACGTTGCTGAGGGGCGCGGCGGGCGGACATGGCGGGGAAGTGAAGAGGGCGCGGCGCGCAAGGCAAGCCGCGCAGTGAAAAGACGCGGCGCAAGCAGCCAAATACAGTTTGCCCCCCGGCGGGCGGGCTGTTTCGTTGGCCGACCTCATGAAATTTTGGTCCCAGTTTTTTATCCCGACTCTCAAGGAAAGCCCGTCGGATGCCGAAATCGCCTCGCACAAGCTCCTCGTTCGCGCCGGCCTCGTGCGCAAGCTGGGCGGCGGTCTCTACACCTACATGCCGCTCGGCCTGCGGGTCATGCAGAAACTTTCGCAAATCTGCCGTGAGGAACTGGACAACGCCGGGGGCATCGAGCTTTTGATGCCGCACGTCCATCCCGTGGAAAACTGGGAGCAAGGTCCGCGCTGGGCCGCCGCCCGCGAGATCATGTTCCGCACGGACAGCGCCGGGGCAGGCAAGGGTCGCTCGAAGGAACCGGAGTTCGTCCTCGGGCCGACGCACGAAGAGGTCATCACCCCGCTCGTGAAGCAGGAGATCACCAGCTACCGCGACCTGCCGAAAAATTTTTATCAAATCGGGACGAAATTTCGTAACGAAATCCGCCCCCGTTATGGCCTGATGCGTGCTCGTGAGTTTGTGATGATGGACGCCTATTCCTTCGACGCGAATGACGACGGTGCGGTGAAGAGCTACTTCGCGGTGAAGGCCGCCTACGAGGCGTTTTTCAAGCGCATCGGCGTGACCGCCATCGCGGTCGAGGCCGACACCGGCGTGATGGGCGGCAGCTTCTCGCACGAGTTCATGGTGCCCGCCGAAATCGGCGACGACGACGTGATCTACAACGAAGAAAGCGGCTACGCGGCCAACCGCGAAAAAGCCACCAGCGCCCTTGTGCCCGCCGATCTCGCGGACGCCGCGCCCACCGGTGCGATCGAGGAGCTTGCCACGCCGGGTGTCGTCACCATCGCCGCGCTCGCCGCCGCGCCTTACGGCATCGCGGGCGACCAGCAGTTCAAGACCCTCGTTTACATGGGCGACGGCAAGCCGTTCCTCGTGATCCTGCGCGGCAACGACGAGCTCGAAGAAGCCAAGCTCGGCTCGCTCGGTTTCACGGTTTTCCGCGCGGCCACGCCCGACGAGATCGAGCCGGTGCTCGGCGCGAAGCCCGGCAGCCTCGGCGCGGTCAGGGGCACGATCAAAGCCCCCGAGGCGCTGGCCGGCATCTTCGCCGACCACGCGATCCGCCTCATCGGCAACGGCGTGACCGGCGCGAACAAAGACGGTTTCCATTTGCGCAACGTCAACGTGACCCGCGATCTCGCGATCACGAAGTTCGGCGACTTCCGCCGCGTGCGCGTGGGCGAGCCCGACCCGAAAAACGGCCAGCCGCTCAAGGTAAAACGCGGCATCGAGGTCGGCCACATTTTCAAACTCGGCACGAAATACTCCGAGAAATTCGGCGCGGTTTATACCGACGATGCCAAGCAGAACCACCCGATGGTGATGGGCTGCTACGGCATCGGCATCAGCCGCACCATGCAGGCGATCATCGAGCAGAGCCACGACGCCGACGGCATCATCTGGCCGTGGGCGGTCGCGCCGTTCCAGCTCATCATCGTCGTCCTCGATCCGTCGCTGCCGGACACTTCCGGTCTCGCGAAGGAACTCGCGATCATCGCCGAAAAGGCAGGCGCGGACGTCCTCATAGACGACCGCGAGGAGCGCCCGGGCATCAAGTTCAAGGATGCCGACCTCATCGGCATCCCGTTGCGCGTCGTCATCGGCAGCAAGGGACTCAAGGACGGCGTCATCGAGCTGAAGATCCGCGGCCAGAAAGACGTCCAAAAAATTCCCGTCACCGAGGCCGGTGAGCGCATCGCCGCGGCGATCAAGGAGGCTTCCGGCCGCGCATGAGTATTTCGGTGGAAAACAAAACCGTGTGGCGCGTCGTCTTTCTGGACGATGCGGTCACGCGCATGTCGTATGCCGTCATGGTGCTGCGGAAGGTCTTCGGCTTCGACGAGCCGACGGCCACGCGGCACATGATGGAGGCGCACGAGCAGGGCCGCACCATCGTGTGGACC
>JAHFTG010000150.1 GCA_023269455.1 Opitutaceae bacterium
TTGTTAAAAGGCTACGTCGAGGAAGGCCTCTCGCGCCGCGACCTGGTCGAGCAAGGTTTCGCCGAGCCGGTCGTCAACGACATCGTCCGCAAAGTGGACCTCAACGAATACAAACGAAAGCAGATGGCCCCCGGCATCAAGATAACCCCCCTCGCCTTCGGCGTAGGCCGCCGCATCCCCATCGTCCAAAAATACGTGAGCTAAAGCCGAATCAATTCATCGGAATTTTTAACCACTAACAAACACTAATGGGCACTAACGCCGAAGACGGATTATTTCAGCAAGAAGGCTACGACTTTATGGCTATCTGCTTTGAGGTTTATCGTGAACTCGGACACGGTTTCCTCGAAGAAGTTTATCAGGAAAGTCTCGAAATCGAACTTACCGAGCGCGGCATTCCATTCATTTCTCAACCGAAGCTTCAGCTCTTTTACAAAGGAAAGCCCCTTAAGAAAACCTACGAAGCCGACCTGATCGTGCACGGTGAAATCGTCGTCGAATTAAAAGCAGCCAAAACACTCGCTCCCGAACACGACGCCCAACTCATCAACTATCTCCGCGCCACCAAAAAACGAGTCGGCTACCTCGTAAACTTCGGCTCCCATCCGCTCCTCGAATGGCGCCGCCGCGTGCTCTGATTTTTCCGTCATTAGTGCCCCTTAGTGCCCATTAGTGGTTAAAAATCCCGAAATGCCTTCCACCGCTCCCGCCTCCTCCTCCCTCTTCGCCCGCGCCCTCCAGCTCATCCCCGGCGGCGTCAATTCCCCCGTCCGCGCCTTCCGCTCCGTCGGCGGCGCGCCCTTTTTCGTGAAGTCCGCCCAAGGCGCGACCCTCACCACCTCCGACGACCGCACCCTCATCGATTTCGTCTGCACCTGGGGCCCCGCCATCCACGGACACAACCACCCCGCGATCAAAGCCGCCATCGCCGCCGCCCTCGAAAACGGCACCTCCTTCGGCACGCCCAACCCCTACGAAGTCGAGATGGCCGAACTCATCGTGAAGTTCGTCCCCTCCATCCAAAAAGTCCGCATGACCAGCAGCGGCACCGAGGCCACCATGTCGGCCGTCCGCCTCGCGCGCGGCTTCACGAAGCGCGACAAAATCATTAAGTTCTCCGGCTGTTATCACGGCCACTCCGACTCGCTCCTCATCAAAGCCGGCTCCGGCGCGCTCACCCACGGCTACCCCGACAGCGCAGGCATCCCCGCGTCATTCGCCCGAGAAACCATCGTTCTCCCCTATAACGACCGTGCCGCCCTCGACGCCGCCTTCGCCGCCAATCGCGGCCAGATCGCCGGTGTCATCATCGAGCCTTACTGCGGCAACGTCGGCTTCATCATGCCCGACCCCGGCTACCTCGCCTATCTGCGCGAGATCACAACCCGCCACGGCGCGCTCCTCATTTTCGACGAAGTGATGACCGGTTTCCGCATCGCCCAAGGCGGCGTCCAGGAACGCGAAGCCATCACGCCCGATCTCACCTGCCTCGGCAAAATCATCGGCGGAGGCCTCCCCGTCGGCGCCTTCGGCGGACGCGCCGACATCATGGACTACCTCGCGCCCCTCGGCCCCGTTTACCAGGCCGGCACGCTCAGCGGCAACCCGCTCGCAATGGCTGCCGGCATCGCCAGTCTCCGCCTCCTCGCAAACCGCCATATCTACGCCGCGCTCGATCTCCTCGGCCACCAACTGCGCACCGCCGTGCTCGCCGCCGCCAAGACCAAAGGCATCCCCGTGCAAGTGCCGCAGTGCGGCTCGATGTTCAGTATCTTTTTTACGGACACGCCCGTGCGCGATTACGACACCGCCCTCAAAGGCGATGCGAAGCGCTTCACGAAATTCTTCCACGCCTGCCTGGACAACGGCGTCTATCTCGCCCCCAGCGCCTACGAAGCCGGCTTCCTCAGCACCGCGCACGACGGCCCCGCCATCGACCGCGCCTGCGAAGTGATGACCGCCGCCATCCGCGCCCTCTGAGCACCGAATCGGCTAACCACTTATTTTCACTGATAAGCACTGAATTTTTCAGGGATTCAGCTCCCATCTGCGATCAGCAGATGCCTCCGATTCCAAGCGTAGGCGATTAGCCGAAGCCGCTCCCAGAGAATCGCCCCGTTGGGCGATTCCATAAGTGGTTAAAAAATCCGATTCCGTCGGATCGAAAAATCTTCACGCCCTCGGATGCGCCTTCGCATAGATGTCGCGCAGCCGCGCGATGCTCACATGCGTGTAAACCTGCGTCGTGTTCAGGCTCGCATGCCCCAGCAGCTCCTGCACGAGCCGCAGATCCGCGCCGGCATTCAACAAATGCGTCGCGTAGCTGTGCCGTAGTTTATGCGGTGTCAGGTCCATCGGCAGATCCGCCAGCGCCAGATAACGCTTCAACAACAACTGCACCTGCCGCACCGGTAGCCGCTCGTGCTTCGGCGTCACCAGCACCGGATCGGCATGACCCGTATCGCGCGCAAACTCCGCCTTCCACTTCACGAGCACCGCCATGCCCACGCGCCCCAGCGGACACAGGCGCACCTTCTTGCCCTTGCCGAGCACGCGCGCCACGCCGCTCTCGAAATCGATGTCGCCGTAGTTCAGCCCCGTGAGCTCGCTCACGCGCAACCCTCCGCCGTAAAGCAGCTCCATCGCGAGCCGGTCGCGCCACGCCACAAACGCCGTCTCGCTCCCATTTTCCAGCAACCGCTGCGGCCCCGTGAGCAACGCCTTCATCTGCGTCTCCGTCAAAAATTTCGGCAGCCTCTTCTCCAGCTTCGGCAGCGGCACGCCGATGAACGGATTCCGCGCCACCTTCCCATGCCGCAGCCAGAACTTAAAAAACGCCCGCAACGCCGACACGTGCAGGTGCAGCGTCCGCCGGTCAAACCGGTGCTGCCCCTCGATCACGAAATCACGCATGTCCCGCACGCCGAGCTTGTCGAAACCCCGCGCCCACAGCCCGGCCTGATTCAACCAATGATAAAAGTCCTCAAACGCTCCTTGATAGTTGCGCAGCGTGTAGCGCGAGTAACGGCGCTCCTTCGCAAGGAACTCCGCAAACGGCGTCCACCACGCGGTGACGACCGGCTCAGGCAGGGGTGGATGCGAGGCGGGCTTCGACATCGCGCATGACCTGCGTGGCGTGCAACCGCAGCGCACCTTCGGGATCGAGTCCCTTCGCGCGCGCCGCCGCCGTGAGTTCAAAAAGCATCTTCCCGAGCTTCGCCCCATCGAGCTGCGCGCCCAGCGCCTTGATCTGCGCCGTGTCCACGACGCCATCCGCCGGGAGCTCTTTTTTCTCGATCTGCTTCCACACCGCCTCGGCAAACATCAGCGCGGGCAGACGCGGCGGCAGGTCTTTGAAGACGCCCGACTGCGCCGGACCGTTCTTCTTTTCCTGCGCCTTGATCTGCTCCCACTTCACGATCACGTCGTCGGCCGTGCCGATCTTCGCGCCGTCGCCGAACACATGCGGATGCCGCCGCACGAGCTTCTCGTTGGCCTCGGCCGCGACCGCCTCCAGGTCGAAGTGCCCGGCCTCCTCCGCGAGCTGTGCGTGAAACACCACCTGCATCAGCACATCACCCAGCTCCTCGCGCATGTGCGGCATGTCCAGACGGTCGATGGTGTCGAGCAGCTCGCTCGCCTCGTCGATCAGGCAACGCGTCAGCGTGGCGTGCGTCTGCACCTGATCCCACGGACACCCGCCGGGCGCACGCAAGGCGGCGATGGTTTTACGAAGATCTTCAACAGCGCTCATTGAGCAAAAGTTGCCCGCGGAACACACCGAACACACGGAAATTTTTCGGCTTTGTCTTCCGTGGGTTCCGTGTGTTCCGTGGGCGCTTCATGTCCGACAAACTCACCGAGATCATGGCGTGGAAGCGACAGGAGATCGCCCCGCTCATCCGCACGGTTTCCCTGCCCGAGCTGGCCGCGTTCAACGCCATGGCGCCCAAGCCTCCGTCCTTCGCCGCCGCCCTCCGCCGCGACGACGGGAAACTCGCCGTCATCGCCGAGATCAAGCGCCGCTCGCCCTCCGCCGGCGCCATCGCCGCCACCACCCTCGCCGCGCCCGACCAGGCCCTCAAATACCGCGAGGCCGGTGCCAGCGCCCTCTCCGTCCTCACCGACGAAAAATTCTTCGGCGGCACCCTCGATGACCTCGTCGGCGTGACCTCGTTCTTCCGCCAAAACCGCCCCGCGGTCCCGTGCATCCGCAAGGACTTCATGGTTCATCCCATTCAGGTTCTTCAGGCGCGCGAAGCCGGAGCCAGCGCCATCCTCATCATCGTCCGCGCCCTCAACGACGACGAGATCGCCAAGCTCTTCGAAGCCGCCAAATTCGCCGGCGTCGACGCCCTCTTCGAGATTCACAACGAATCCGAACTCACCCGCGCCGTCTCCCACGGCGCGAAAATCATCGGCGTCAACAACCGTGACCTCGCCATCTTCAAGTGCGACCTCGGACTGAGCGAACGCCTCATCCCGCTCTTCCCCAAACACGTCATCGCCGTAAGCGAAAGCGGCATCTTCACCGGTGCCGACGCCGCTCGCGTCCAAGCCTGCGGCGCCCACGCCATCCTCTGCGGCGAAGCCCTCATGAAAGCCCCCGACGCCGCCGCGTTAATCGCAGAGTTCCGCCGCGATGTTTGAAAACAGAAAAAGCCACCTCCTGCCCCGCCGCGAATTCTACCATCGCATGGCCCGCAGCGCGGCGCTGGGCGCGGGGTTGATCGCCCTCTCCCTCCTCATCGGCATCCTCGGCTATCACTTCCTCGGCGGCCTCGCCTGGATGGACGCCTTCCTCGACGCCGCCATGATTCTCTCCGGCATGGGCCCGCTGTCCCAGTTGCACACCGATGCCGCCAAGCTCTTCGCCGGCCTTTACGCCATCTACTGCGGCATCGCCCTCATCGGCACCACCGCGATCATCTTCGCCCCCGCCGTCCACCGCGCCCTCCACAAATTCCACCTCGAGGACTCCACGCTCGACTGAGCCGGCTCCCTTCCGACTCCAGCCTCTCAGCTCCAAGCTCTCGACTTCCGCCATGCCCCTTTCCCCGTCCGCCACCCGTGACCTCCTCGCCCAGCTCGCGCACTTCCCCAAGCGTGCCCTCGGCCAAAACTTCCTCGTCGATGGCAACATCGTCATGAAGTCCCTGGAGCTCGCCGGCGTCACCCGTGGCGACACCGTGGTCGAGGTCGGCCCCGGCCTCGGCACGCTTACGACCGCCCTCCTTGAAGCCGGCGCCGACGTCTGGGCCGTCGAGTTCGACCGCAACCTCCACGCACACCTCGAAGCCACTCTCCTCAAAAAATACCCGGCCACCTTCCATCTCCTCGAAGGCGACGCCATCGACCATCCCATCGCCGCGCTCCCCGCCGACCGCGCCGCCGCCGCGCCCGGTTTCAAAATCGTCGCCAACCTCCCCTACGCCATCTCCACCCCGTGGATGGATGGCATCCTCGGCGGCCCGCTCCCCACGCGTCTCGTCCTCATGCTCCAGCAGGAAGCCGCCCAACGCTACGCCGCCAAGCCCGGCTCCAAACAATTCGGCGCCATCTCCATTTTCCTCCAATCCGCCTACGACATCGCTCCAGGCCACAAAGTCGCCGCCGCCTGCTTCCACCCGCGCCCCGACATCGAGTCCTACCTCCTCAACCTCGTCCGCAAACCCTCGCCCTTCGTCTTCGCTGACGACGTAAAACTCCTCATTCGCGCCTGTTTCCAGCAACGCCGCAAACAGCTCGGCGCCCTCCTCCGCGAAAAACTCCCCGACGCCGGCGCCGCCTGGTTCGCGTTGATCGCCGCCTCCGGTTGCGGCCCGCAAAGCCGCGCCGAAGACATCCCCGTCGCCTGCTGGCAGAAGCTCACCCTCACCCCATGAATC
>JAHFTG010000151.1 GCA_023269455.1 Opitutaceae bacterium
GGCCTTCTTCGCGGGAGCGGCGGATGGTCTTGTCATCCACGTCGGTGAGGTTGCGGACGTGCTTCACCTTGCCGGGGAACTCCAGGTCAAGGAGTCGGCGCAGGAGGTCGTTGACCACGAAGGTGCGGAAGTTGCCGATGTGCGCCGCAGCATAAACGGTCGGCCCGCAGTTGTAGAAACGAAACACGCCGTCCGGCTGAGAGGGGGCGAGTTCGAGGCTCGTGCGGGTGAGCGAGTCGTGGAGCTTGATGGCCATGAAGCGACAAGGGATAACAGGGTTTATCGACTGGCGGAAAGGGGAAAAACGGATGGCGGTAGCGCCCGGATAGTGTTTCGGTAGTGAACCATATGTCGTCTTTCCAACTCGATTTGACCCATCGTCCGCGCCGTCTTCGGCGCAATCCCGCCGTGCGTTCGCTCGTCGAGGAGACGATGCTGTCGCCGGCGGACTTCATCGCGCCGTTGTTCGTGGTCGATGGCAAGGGTGCGCCCGAGCCGATCGCCTCGATGCCAGGAGTGATGCGTTACAACGTGGCCGATCTGGTCAAGGAATGTCGCGCGCTCGCGAAGCTGGGCGTGCCGGCGGTGGCGCTGTTTCCGAAGTTGGATGCGAAGTTTAAGGATGACGCGGGCACGGCGGCGCTGAGTGAGGACGCTTTGGTTTTGCGGGCGGTGAGGGCGGTCAAGAAGGCTGTGCCCGCGCTGGTGGTGATGACGGACATCGCGCTCGATCCCTACACGGCGCATGGGCACGATGGCGTGCTGACGGCGGATGCTCGTGATGTGGCCAACGATGCGACGGTGGAGATTTTGGTTAAGATGGCGGTGCTCCATGCGCGCAACGGCGTGGATTTCGTGGCTCCGTCGGACATGATGGACGGGCGCATCGGCGCGATTCGGAAGGCGCTGGACGCGGCCAATTACGAGCAGACAGCGATCATGGGATATTCGGCGAAATTTGCTTCGGCGTATTACGGGCCGTTTCGCGATGCGGTGGGCAGCGCGGCGGCGGCGGGCACGCGGAGTCTGGATAAACGCACTTACCAGCTCAACCCGGCGAACCGTCGCGAGGCGTTAGTTGAGGTAGCGTTGGACGAGGCAGAGGGCGCGGATATCCTGATGGTGAAGCCCGCGGGAGCGTATCTGGACATCATTCGCGAGGTGCGCAATGCGACGCTCAAGCCGGTCGCGGCCTATCAGGTTTCAGGCGAATATGCGCAGATCCAGGCGGCGGCGAAGATGGGCTGGCTTGATCTGGAGCGCACGCGACATGAATCGCTCATCGCGATCAAGCGTGCAGGGGCGGATATGATCCTCACCTATTTCGCCAAGGAGATGGCGGCGGTGCTGAAGAAGTGAGGTGGCGCCGCGCGGCTTTGCGCGCATCGCAGCGACCGGGCGCGAAAAAGGGCGGCTGTTAAGCCGCCCTTAGGTTTTCAGAGAATTAATGATCGCGACTCAGCGCTTTTTTTTGACGGCCTTCTTGGGCTTCTCGTCATCATCATCGTCGTCGGCAGCCTTCTTGGGTTTGTCGTCGTCTTCATCTTCCTCGTCATCGTCGTCGGACTTGGGTTTTTTGTCGCCGTCGTCGTCCTCGGACTCTTCGTCGTCGTCCCACTTGAGGGATTCGTCGTTTTTGAGGCGCTCTTCTTCGTCGGCGTCGAGCTCGGGCAGGTCTTCATCGTCGATGTCTTCTTCGTTGGAGGACTTGCCGGTTTCTTCACCTTCTTCGGATTCCCAGCCGGCGGGGACGTAATCGAGGATGGCGCAGAGTTCTTCGAAGGTGTGGACGGCCTTGCCTTCGATGAAGGCGGCGTTCTGGTCTTCGCGGAGCTCGTCCTCGACTTCGTCAACGGTGAGCTTGGATTCAAATTTGAAGATGTCGTTGAGCATCTTCACGCGGCAGCGGGTGAGATGGTCGAGCAGGTCGGCGTAGGGGCCGTTTTCTTCGTCGAGGATGTCGGCGAGGGCGAAGAGTTTTTCTTCGGACTCGAAGAAGGAATCTTTGACGCGCTTCAGGCGCACGCGCTGTTCGCCGGCTTCCTTCTCGATGCGGAAGGGGATGAAGGCGGCTTCCATGAGGTCCTGGTCGAAGCCGTAGTCGCGCAGGGGCTCGACGAGCTCGATGAGATGGCCCATCTGGCGCGGGTCGGTGATGCTGAGGCCGTCGACGTCCCAGCGGACGGGATCGCTGACTTCGTCCACCCACCAATTGTGGTCTTCACCGAGACGAACGATACACCAGTCGAGAGTTGAGGAGGATTTTGCCATGGAGGTTGCTGAAGAATTGAAACGGAGCAAAGAGCGCGGCCCGTGGCGGAGTCAAACCGCGAAAGTAACTTTGTTAAAACTTTCTTGGCGGGTGCGTCGGCGCGCTGGCCAAGGGGTGGAAATTGCGCGCGCAGCGTGCGGCGGGTCGATCGAAAAACAAGCACAAAAACCATAACGGAAAATCAGGGCGGACGCGGACGGTGATGAATAGGCGGGGCGGCGAGGCACTTGATTTTTTGGAAGGCGTTTAGCAGTGTCGCGGGCCATGGGATTTTTTTATGAGCAGGTGTTGCGTCGCATGTTGTTCGAGCTCGATTCGGAGCGTGCGCACGAGCTGGGCGTGGATGCGCTGGCGTTGCTCGCGAAGCTCACGCCGGTGTGCCGTCTGCTCGAGGCGGTGAACGGGCTGCCGTCGGCGGTCTATAAGCCGGTGGAGGCGTTTGGGCTCCAGTTTCCCAACTGCATCGGGCTCGCGGCGGGCTTCGATAAAAATGCACGCGCCTGGCCGGCGGCGGCGGCGTTGGGTTTTGGTCACGTGGAGATCGGCACGGTCACGGCGTTGGCGCAGTCGGGCAATCCGCAGCCTCGGATGTTTCGCTACCCGGAGCAGGAAGCGGTGATCAATCGGATGGGTTTTAACAACGAAGGCGCGGAGGCGGTCGCGGCGCGGCTCGCCCACCAACCGGGTCCGGGTAAACGGCGGATTCCGCTGGGTATCAATTTGGGCAAGTCAAAGGTGACGCCATTGGAGGAGGCGGTGTCGGATTATCTCGCGAGTTTTGCGAAGCTGGCGGATTACGCGGACTATCTGGTGCTGAATGTTTCGAGTCCGAACACGCCGGGCCTGCGGCAGCTTCAGGATGTGAAGCCGCTGCGCGAGTTGCTGGGCGCGATCATGACGGCGAATCGCGAGCGGGCGGCGAAGACAGGCGGTGCGTTGCTGCCGGTGTTGTTGAAGATCGCACCGGATTTAACTTATCCGCAGATCGACGCAGCGTTGGAAGTGATCGCGGAGTTCGGGCTGGCGGGGATCATCGCGACGAACACGACGCTGGCGCGGCCGGGATATTTTGCCACGGGGGTGCAGGAGGGTGGTTTGAGCGGGGCGCCGTTGCGGGAGCGTTCCACGCAGATCATCAATTATATTTCGAGGGCGACGCACGGCAGGCTGCCGATCATCGGAGTCGGCGGCATCACGGACGCGGTGGGCGCAGGCGAGAAGCTCGATGCGGGGGCGACGCTGTTGCAGGTTTATACCGGGATGGTCTATCGCGGGCCGTTTTTCGCGCGCGAGTTATCGCGGGCGGGCGCGGAGAGACAACGGCGGGCGTGACGGGGATTTCAGATTTGGGATTCTTGATTTCGGATTTTCAGATCTGAAATCAGGAACCGGCGGCGCGAAATCTTAGGCGCTGGCTAGATCGACCAGTCCCAGGCCTGCATCTCGGCGGCACCCCGGCATTCGACGGCTTTTTCTTTTTTGCGGCGGGAGCGGACGACGAGGTTGTCGCCTTTATAGTAGGCGATGCTGCTGGCGGGAATGGATTCGAGCAGCCAGACGTTGGCGCCAATAATGGAGTGGGCGCCGATCTCCGTGTCGCCGCCGAGGATGGTGGCGTGCGAGTAAATGGTCACGTGGTCGCCGATATTGGGGTGACGTTTGACGCCTTTGATCGGGTTGCCCTCGTTATCCACCTCGAAGGATTTCGCGCCGAGCGTGACGCCTTGGTAGATCTTGACGTGGTTGCCGATGCGCGCGGTCTCGCCGATGACGACGCCGGTGCAATGGTCGATAAAGAAGTGGGTGCCGATCTGAGCGCCGGGATGGATGTCGGTGCCGGTGCGTTCGTGGGCGTATTCGGTGATCATCCGGGGGAGGATGGGCACGCCTAGTTTGTAGAGGACGTGGGCGATGCGCTGGAGCGAGATCACGAGCACGCACGGGTAGGCGAGGATGATCTCCTCGGTGCTGCGGGCGGCGGGGTCGCCGGTATAGGCGGCTTGGACGTCGGTCTGCACGATCTGGCGGACGTCCGGCATGGCGGCGAGCATCTCCATCGCCATGCGGGCGGCGTTGACGGCGGGCTCGGGGTCGCGGGCGAAATGAAGGGCTTTCTCGATGTCGGTGACGAGGCGGGTGTTGATGGCTTCGAGCCGGCGGGCGGTGAGCGCGGGCACGTCTTTTTTGGCGAGCGGAGTCTGCTCGAAGAAGCCGGGAAAGAGCAGGTGCATGAAGTCGGAGGCGAGCCGGTTGACGGACTCTTCGGAAGGCAGGTTGCTGCCGTCGAAGTGGTTGATGCCACCTTCGGTCTCGTAGGAGGCGAGCAGGGCGCGCTTGATTTCGTCCAACGTCATGAGAGCGCGACACTCGACGTCCATGCGTCGCGGGTCAAATCCAGATGCGGCATTCTGAGGGCCGCTTAATAAACTGGGGAGGCAGACTATTATGATTGATGGGCTTGTGGCGCGCGGCGTTTGCCGACGTGACAAACGGCGCATCGTTCCCGTATGCGTATCGGTTTCTTTTATCCGATTACCCATGAGCAATCCTGACCTCGACGAACTCAAAGGGCTGGTTTCAGCCATCAAGGCCGACCATCAGGCCCAAAAAGACAAAGAGAAGCGCGACGCGTGGACGAAGTATGTTTCCCTCTCGACCATCTGTCTTGCGGTGCTCGCGGCTATCGCTACGCAGAAGGGCGGCGGCTACACGTCGGCCACGATGAAGGAGCTTAACGAAGCGACCTTCAACCAGGCTCAGGCGTCCGACCAATGGGCCTACTATCAGGCCAAGGGGATCAAGCAGAGCATCTACGAACTGGAGCGTGATCGCGTCACCGCCGAGGGCGTCGCCGACACGAAGGAACTCGCCGGACTCGCCGCAAAAATCACGAAATACGACGGCGAAAAGAAGGACATCAGCACGCAGGCGAAAGCGTTTGAGGAGAAACGCAACGAAGCCCGGTTGCTCGCTGCGAAGGCATCCGATCTTGGTCGGAAGCTCGGTCTGGCGACCACGATTTTTCAAATTTCAATCGCCTTGGGCGGTATCTGTCTCGTCGTTAAAAAACGCTGGCTATGGGCCGGCTCGCTGGGGCTTGGCATCATCGCGACCATTCAGATGGCGGTCGTGTTGCTGACTCCGTGATCACGGCTGAGTGCGGTTACGCCGCTGAACATGAGGCTATTCGGTCATGTGAATGGATGTGAGGTGGCAATTCAGGCGTTCTGAGTTTCATCTCCATCCATGGACGATCCTATTATCGAAGACTTGGAGGCGAAACTGAGGGGAGCCTCGGTTGAGATAGGGAAGAGTGAGCGGCGCGTCATGGAGCGCGTGAAGAAACGACTTCATATCAGTCGTAATTTGCGTCGCGACTGCGAAGGGGCCACGACTTTGGGGCAACGGCTGGCGGACCGCGTGGCCGCGTTTGGCGGTTCGTGGACGTTCATCATCGTTTTTTTGTCCATGCTCGTTGCGTGGATCGTGCTGAACACGGTTTTGCTGACGCGGATCGGCAAGCCGTTT
>JAHFTG010000152.1 GCA_023269455.1 Opitutaceae bacterium
GCGTTCGGTGCCACCACTGCGGAGGAAGTCTTGGACGATGCGGATTTTCATGCGGGGGCGTTTTCGGGGAGCTCGTCGCCGGGGTCGAAGAGGAGTTCGGCGGAGCGTGCCCATGTGGTGCGGCGCGCCCAGGTGCGTCCGGTTTCGCCGAAGGTGCGGCGGAGCGCGGGGTCTTCGATGAGTTTGCGGAAGGCGGCGGTGAGTCGGGACGGATGATGCGGCGGGACGAGAAAACCGGTCTCGCCGTCGAGCACGGCTTCGGAGACGCCGCCGACGCGGTGGGCGACGACGGGCAGGCCGTGGGCGGAGGCTTCAAGGTAAACGAGGCCGAAACCTTCGACGCTGTGGCCGTGGTCGATGCTGGTGAGCCCGAAGATGTCGGCCTGCGCGTAGATGGTTTCGAGGCGAATGGCGGGGACATCGCCGAGGAAGCGCACGGTGAGGCCGGGACGGGCGGCGGCGGAGCGCAGGGTGTTTTCGTAGCGCGGCTTGCCGGTGGCGCCGACGATCCAGTATTCGACGCGGTCACGGAGCTCGGGCGGGAGAGCTTGAAGGGCTTCGAGGGTGAAGAGCTGGCCTTTGCGCGGATGGAGACGGCCGACGGTGAGGACGATGATTTTGTCGGAGGCGCGAGCGGGCGTGGGGGTTGAGAGGGAGAACTTGGTTGCGAAATCGGGACGAAGGGCGCCGGGGGTGAGAAAGGTTTTCGGCGCGGCTTCGGGGAAGCGTTCGCAGAGAAGCTGGCGGGTGTAGCGGGTGAGCGTGCTGATGCGGAAGGCGTGGCGGATGAGGCGGCGTGTGAGCCAGCGCGTGACGGGGTCGGCGTGGAAGCGCAGGATTTCGGAGCCGTGAAACGTGAGCACGAGGCGGCGCGGGCGAAAGGCGCTCCACGGCATGAGCATCATCAGGGCGAGCATCGGACCGGGTTCGGAAAGGTAAACGGTGGCGTGGCGCAGGCGGCGGCGTTCGCGGATGAGCTGGCGGGCGAGCGCCAGGCGGCAGGAGAAATTATGGGTGCCTTTAAGCGAGGGCAGGCGGCGCAGGACAAAGGGCCACGTGGGGTCATCGGGGGCGGTTTCGCCGGGGCGAATTTGTTGCGCCCAGACCTCGATGGAGTGGCCTGATTCGGCCCCGGCGCGGGCGATTTCTTCGGTGAACGTGGCGATGCCTCCGCGGCGGGGATGGAACTCGTGTGTGATCACAAACACGGTGGTGGGCGCGGCGAGACTCATGGATCGGAGGCGTTTAGGACTGCAACGATTCGGCGGAAAGCAAGCCTGCGGCGAGAGCCGTGCGTATTTCGATGATTTTAAAAGGAACAAGCAGGGCAAAGCTTTTACTTTCTTTCGGAGCCAACCCTGTTCAATAAAGTGTTTATGTCAGATTCCGACACCGCCACGACCTTCGAGGGCAAAAGCCTTCCAAAATCGCCAGAAACCTTTTCTGCGGAAGAGGAGGCGGCCCTTCGCGAAAGCCTGCGCCGGTGTTCACCGAAGGCGGTCGAGGCGGCGATCGACTATCGTAAATCGGGCGATCCCCGGCACCTGCCGGTGGTTATCATCGGCATCTTCGAGCGTTTTGTGGAACCCGATTTGCGTCCGCGGCTGGCGGCGACGGACAGCGACGATCTGCGGGTGATCGAGGATCTCGGACTCGATTCGCTGACGATGATGGAGATCGTCATGTTGGTGGAGGAAGTCTCGAAGACCCAGATCGCCAACGACGAGCTGCGCCAGTTGAGCACCCTCGGGGACATCAAGGCTTTCGTGGACGCGCGTGCGCGCGGTCTGCCGCCGCCGCCCGCCGCCAAGGGCTACGACAGCGCGGCTGTGTTGGAGAAAATGCCGATCCAGCCGCCGTTTCTTTTTCTGGATGAAGCGAGGGTGAGCGCGACCAAGGCCACGGCGAGCTACCGTATCACAGGGCAGGAATTTTTTCTGCAAGGGCACTTTAAAGGTAATCCGGTGATGCCTGCATCCGTGATGCTGGAAGCTCTCGGCCAGCTTGGCGTTTTTTATCTGCTGGCCGGACTGCCGGTGGAGGCGGGCAAGGTCGTGGGCGCGGGCACGATTTTCTTCGCATCGACGGACGGCGTGCGTTGCCACCGCGTGTGCAAGCCCGGCGACGTGCTTTCCCTCACGCTCAAACCGAAGCGCGTGAAGGCGCCGCTGGCGGTGTTTGAAGGCAGCATCCGCGTAGGCCAGGAAAAGGCGGTGATCGCGGAGGAAATCACCCTCACGTTTGGATTGGTGGACGCGCCTTCACCCGAGCCCGCAGTTCAGTCGTAATGCCCCGCGTATTCATCACCGGAATCGGCTTCATCACCAGCATCGGCAATGATGCGGGCGCGGTTGAAACGAGTCTGCGCGAACTTCGGCACGGCATGGTGCGCTATGCACCGTTTGCGGCCGATAACATCCCCGTGAAGGTCATCGCGCCCGTGCGTGATTTTGAGACGGACGCCGCCGAGCAGGAAGACTGGGTCATCCCCGCGCCCTACAAGCTGAAGCGCGAGCAACTCCGCAGCATGGGGCCGAACGCACTCTACGCCACCTGCGCGATCGAGCAGGCCATCGCCGATGCGAAGCTGGAGCCTGCCGACGTGTCCAACGAAGACACCGGCCTCTACGCGGCTTCCGCCGGTTCGCCCAACATCCTCGTGCGCACCCTCAACCGCATGCATCAGGTCGGTGTGATGCGCTGCGCACCGCTCGGCGTGGTCGCGAGCATCGCGGGCACCGTGCAGTTCAACCTCGTGGCGCACTTGAAGATTCTGGGCGCCTCGACCGGCTTTTCCTCGGCGTGCGCGTCGTCGTCGCATGCCTTGGGTTTCGCCTTCGATGAGATCGCGCTGGGCCGGCAGAAGCGGATGCTCGTTGTCGGCGCGGAGGACGGAAACTTCGACGCGATCCTGCCCTTTGCCTCGATGCGTGCGCTCTCGATCAACCCCGATCCCGACACGGCGTCGCGGCCCTTTGACAAAGGCCGCGACGGCTTCGTAGGCACCGGCGGCGGCACCGGCCTCGTGCTCGAAAGCGAAGAAGAAGTCATGCGCCGCGGCATCACGCCCTACGCGGAGGTGCTCGGCTGGGGCCAGGCTTCCGACGGACATAATGTCGCGATCTCGCATCCCGACGGCCTCGGCCTCGCCTCCGCCATGCGGCGCGCGTTGAAATCCGCCGGGGTGACGCCCGCCGATCTCGGCTACGTCAACGCCCACGCGACCTCCACGCCCATCGGCGATGCGTCCGAGTGCAAGGCACTGCGCGCCGTCCTCGGTGAGCACGCTGCCCGCGTCGCGGTGAGCAGCACGAAGGCGCTCACCGGTCACGGCCTGTCGCTCGCGGGCGCGATGGAGACGGCGTTTTGCGCGCTCGCCATCCGTCGGGGTTTTATCCCTGGCTCCGCGCACATCGCCGAGCTCGATCCTGCGTGCGAAGGGCTCAATATCCTCCGCGCCACGCAAGTCGCGTCGCCCGGCATCGTGCTCAACAACAGCAGCGGCTTCGGCGGGGCCAACGTCTGTGTGGTGCTCCGGCCGGCGCGTTGATTTTTCTTATGTCTGATGTGCCGTTTTATGCGGTTTCCGCTGTGGTGGTGGCAGGCGGCGTGGGAAATTTTTTAAGCTGAGTTGATGTCATCCGCTCCCGTCATCGCCTACCTCTGCACGACGTTTCCGAAAACGACGGAGCAGTTTATCCAGCGAGAGGTTTCCAGTCTGCGCGCGCTCGGCGTAAACGTGCGCGTCTATTCGCTCTGGGGCGGCGGTGGGGATTTCGAGGGCCTGCAGGTCGTGACATTTCCCAAATGGAAACTGGTCGCTCTGCTGTGGGTGATACCGCTCACCGCTCTGAGGCATTCGCGTGTTTTTGGGGAAATGCTGCGCGGGGTTTTCAAGCGGAGGCCTCCCTCATGGCTGAATTTTTGGGAGAACATGCTCGGGGCCGGGTTTGCGGCCATTTACGCCGGGCATTTCCGGCGCGAACAGCCTGCGCTCGTGCATGCGGCGTGGGGCGGGGCTCCGGCCACGGCGGCGTGGCTGCTGCGACGGTTGGATGGTTATGCCTACGGCGTGGCGTGCCATGCTTACGATCTGTATCAGGATGGCGGTGACTGGTGGCTGCGCGAAAAACTGGAGGAGGCGGCCTTCGTCCACACCTCGACGGCGATGGGGCGTTGCACCCTGATCGTGCGCGGCGTGGAGCCCGGAAAAATTCACGCGATCCTGAGCGGTTTGGCGACGCTCCCCGCATTCAAGCCGCTGCGCACGCCTCGCGCGACTCTACGGCTGCTGTGCGTGGCGCGGCTTGTCCCGAAAAAAGGCCTCGACCACCAACTGCGCATTTACGCCGCGCTCAAGGCGGCGGGCGTGTCCTTCGAGGCGCGTATCGCGGGGGATGGTCCGCTGCGCGGTGCTTTGGAAACTTTGGCGCGCGCACTCGGCGTGGCGGGCGAGGTGAGGTTTCTCGGCCATCGCCCGCAGGCGGAAATCGCGGAGCATCTGGCGTGGGCGGATGTGATGCTGCATACGGGTGTGATCGCGGCCGATGGCGACCGCGACGGGCTGCCCAATGTGATTCCCGAAGCGATGGCGGCGGGCGTGCTGGTCATCACTTCGCCGGTCGCCGCGACGACGGAGGCGATCACCGACGGCGTGACCGGTCGCGTGCTTTCACCCGAAGAACCGGTGCGTTGGGTCGAGGCATTGGCGGCGCTGCGCGACGACGACGCGCAGGCAGGGCGGTTCCGTGCGGCGGCGCGCGTGTGGGTGGAGGAAAATTTTGACGCGCGGAGAAACTCGGGCCGGCTGGCGGCGCTTTTTGCGGGAGCGATGAAACCATGATTTATTTCGACGTCACCCATGCGGGCCGCTCGGGACATGCCTCGGGGTTAAACCGCGTGAGCGCGCGGCTGCGCGATGAGTTGGGCGCGAAGATTGTGCCGGTGGAATGGCACGGGCGCACGCGGGGTTTCCGGTTGGCGGGCACGCGCACGGCGGTGGCATGGACGGCGGTGGACTGGCTGTTCACGGGCGAGTTGTTCGGTGAGGAAGAGCGGCCGGGATTCGGGGATTTTGTGCGGACGAGGGCATGCCGACTGGCGGCGATTTTCCACGATGCGATTCCGATGAAATTTCCGCAGATTACCTGGCCTAAGAGCGTGGCGCGGCACCCCGGTTACATGAGCTTGCTGGCGGAGTTTGACCGCGTGCTGGCGGTGTCGGCGGCGAGCGCGGAGGAGTTGCGCGCTTTCTGGCGCTGGCAAGGGCGCGAGGGGCGGGCGAGCGTGAGCACGATTGCGCTCGGGGCGGATTTTAATCGGCGGCCGCGAGCCGTCGTTACGGTGCCCCCCGTCGTGCCTGCGTTGCTCGGCGTGGGAATTTTGGAGCCGCGCAAGAACCAGCTTTTTTTAATGGAGGTGTGCGAAGGGCTTTGGGGCGAAGGATTGAAATTTGACCTTCATCTGGCGGGGCGGGTGAATCCGCATTTTGGGCGTCCGGTGGCGGCGCGGGTGAAGGCGTTGCGCAAGCAGGGGCGCGCGGTGATCCACCATGAAGGGATCAAGGATGCGGAGTTGCTGGGGCTGTATGGCCGGACGCGCGCGACGGTGTTTGCGACGAGGGCGGAAGGGTGCGGACTGCCGGTGATCGAATCGCTTTGGATGGGCGTGCCGTGCGTGTGCAGCGACCTGCCGGTGCTGCGGGAAAACGCGGACGGCGGGGGTTGCGTGCCGGTGGCGGTGAACGACGTAGCCGCGTGGCGGGAGGCGTTGCGCCGGGTGCTGACGGATGATGGGG
>JAHFTG010000153.1 GCA_023269455.1 Opitutaceae bacterium
GATTTTTTTGGAGAAGAAATTTTGATCCGGCGCGTGAAGGCTGAAAAAGGCGGAGAGACCTTGTTTCCCGTCTTCGGGCGGAAGGGCTTCCAATAGTTTCTCGATGGAAACATCCCCGGGGGAACTTCTCAGCAGGGTCCCAAACGAGGGGGAAAAGCGGTGGGTGTTGGATGAGAAGTTCAGGTCGAACAAGGCGAGTCCGTCTTTCTCGCAAAGTCGTTTGAGGCGTTCTTCGTTGGCGGCGCTTTTTTCTTCGAGATCCTTGTGGTCTGTGATGTCGAGATTTACTCCGAGCAGGCGTTCCAATTGGCCGTCCGCGTCGAAAAACTGGGTGCCTTGGGATTGGATCCAGGTGTAGTGGCCGAGCCGATGGCGCATGCGGAATTCGACCAAGAAATTTCGTGTGTCCGTGGTGACTGTCTTGCCGACGCGGTCGGGAGCGGCGGCGGTGTCTTCCGGGTGAATCAGTTGGAGCCAGCTGTCATAGGTATCCGCTATTTCATCGTCGGTATAGCCGATCAGGCGTTTCCAGCCGGGGGAATACGTGGTGCGACCGGTCTTTGTATCAATATCGAAAAAGCCCAGTGCGCTGTGTTCCGCGAGCAAGGTGAGGCCGTTCTCACTAGTCGGCTCGGCGGGCGGCGATGAAGCAGGAGTCCGAGCTGCGCGGCTGGGCGCAGGTTGAATCTCGGCAATGTAGGCAGGTTGGTCGCCATGGATGGGGTGGATTTGGAGGAGGACGTCGATCAGGGTGGATTCGCGTGTCTTGGCCCGAATGGGCACACGGCGTTCCGTCGCTATGGCCAAGAGGGCGTCCCACTGAGCCTCTCGCCAGCCGTCTTCATCGGAGATGATTTCACATTCGAATAGAGTGACGATCGGGACATTGACGAGACTGGCGGACGTCGTCTGCCAGAGGATTCCGGCGGAGTCGCCGACGGCTTGGATGATGCCTGTCGCGGAAAGAGAAACGAGCACAGGGGCCGGTTGCAGTGGATTACCGGAGTTTCTAACAACTGAAGTGAAAGGTGTTTCTTGAGAATTCACGCCGGGATTACGACTGCACGCCCAACCACTCGAAGCGACCAATCGTGAGTATCATAAAGGAAGAGGCTTCTGCCATGAATATGTTCCAAATGAGGGTGATGCGCCAATCTTATTTAGAGGAGACGAGGGTTTGCGCATTTTGTTCCCATTGTCTGGAGATGGGTGCTTGTCCGGACAGCCACGCACGGACGCGTCCGGCGAGGAAGGCGATGTAGGGAGGTTGATCGTTGAGGCAGGGCACGTGTTGGAAAACCTCGCCACCCGCGCGCATGAAGATTTCTTTTCCTTCGCCGGCGATTTCCTCGAGCGTTTCGAGGCAATCCGCGACGAAGGCGGGAGTCATCACGAGCAGGTTTTTTTTGCCGGCTTTGGGGAGGTTGACCAATTCGTAGTCGGTGTAGGGCGTGAGCCAAGGTTCGCCCGCGAGGCGCGATTGGAAGGAGATCGCGTGTTTTTCCGGGGCGATGCCGGCGCGTTTTACCAGGGCCCGGGTGGTCTTGGTGATCTGGGCTTTGTAGCACGTCGCGTGGACGGCGCTGCACGTGTTGCAGCAGTCGTTGACGAGCGTGCAGTGGGCTTTGGACGAGTCGGCTTTGCGCAGGTGGCGCACGGGAATGCCGTGGTAGGAAAACAGGATGAAGTCGTGCGGCTGGGCGAGGTAGGGCGCGGTGACTTGGTAAAGCGCCTCGATGTAATCGGCGTCCTCATAAAAAGGCTGCACGCTGGTGACCTTCAGGGCAGGAGCGATCTTGGCGGCGTCTTGGTAAACTTTCACCGTGACCGTTTCCCACGAGGACATCGCGTAGTGCGGGTATTGCGGGAAGAGCAGGATTTCCTCGATGCCGTCGGCGGCGATTTGCGCGAGCACCGAGGGGATGGATGGCGAGCCGTAACGCATCGCCAGATAGACGGGTGCCTCGGCCCCGAGATCAGCGGCGAGTTTGTCGCGGACTTTTTGGGAGGTGACGATGAGTGGGGAGCCTTCGGGGGTCCAAATCTGCTCGTAGGCGTGCGCGGATTTTTTGGGGCGCGTGCGGAGGATGATGCCTTCGAGAAGCAGCCAGCGCAGGGCTGCGGGGACGTCGAGCACGCGTTCATCGCCTAGGAATTCGCGCAGGTAACGGCGAACATCAGGGATCGAGGTGGAGGCAGGAGAACCGAGGTTGACGAGGAGGACGGCGCGCTTGGGCATGCGCGTGGATTGGTCGGCGATTTCCCGAGAATGTCAAACGGTGCGCGGTGGCAGTTCACATCGCGTCCATAGTTGCAACTGATCTGGCTTTCAGGTCTGACCTCTCAGGCTGCGGATCATGGCGATCAGGCGGTGGACGTTTTCCGGGGCGATGCGGTCGGTGACGACGGTGCGCGGGTAGTTGTGCTCGATGTCGAGATGCAGGCCGTCCTCGCTGCCGGGGCGCACGAAATCCTCGATGAAATCCATGCCGCCCTTGGGTTTTATCCAGTGGTAGTAAGGATCGGGATCTTCCGATTCGATGACGATTTCGTCGTGGAGGAAGACGTTGCAGTAAAGCGTGAGATCGCGAAACGACGCGAACCACGTGGGTGGGTTTACCAACTGGTCTCGTATGATGAGCGTCATTGGGAAATCCTTTTTAGCATGGCGACTGCCAACATCGGCACAGTTCGCGAGTTTTGCCTTTTATCCGCAGGCAACCCTGTCATCGGTGAAGAACTCCTTTTTATTTATGAGCACTCCTCGCAAACCGGTTCTTCTCATCATTCGCGACGGCTGGGGTAGCAATCCTCATCCCGAGCAGGCCGAGTTCAACGCCGTGAAACTGGCCCGCAAGCCCGCCGACGACATGCTCCATGCGACTTCGCCGGTGACGCTCGTGAGAGCGTCGGGTCTCGATGTCGGTCTGCCTGACGGCCAGATGGGAAATTCCGAGGTCGGCCATGAAAACATCGGAGCGGGCCGCATCGTCGATCAGGAGCTCGTGCGCCTCAACAAGCTGTTCTCCGAAAAACAGCTCGCGACCAACGCCGTGTGGCATGGTGTCGTCGCCCGCATCAAGGCTTCGCCCACGGCCAAGCTTCACCTGATGGGCATCGTGTCCGACGGCGGCGTGCATGGCATGCTGGAGCATCTTTATGGCCTGCTCGTGCAGGCCAAGCTTGATGGCATTCCTGGCGACCGGGTGTTCGTGCATGGTTTCACCGATGGTCGTGACACGGCGCCGCACAGCGGTCTGGAGTTCGTCCGTCAGGTGGATGCGAAGATCCGCGAACTGGGCTACGGTCGCATCGCGTCGATCACGGGCCGCTTCTGGGCGATGGACCGTGATAATCGTTGGGAGCGCGTGCAGAAAGCCTACGACGTGCTCACCGGGCGCGCCTTTGCCGCGACGGCGACTTCGGCGGAAGCCGCTGTGCAAAGTTACTACGATCACCCGCTGAGCGAGACGCAGAAGGGCGACGAGTTCGTGCCGGCGACCGCCATCGTCGGTGCTGACGGCAAGCCGCTGGCGACGTTTGCGGATGGCGACGCAGTCGTGTTCTACAACTATCGCGGCGACCGTCCGCGCGAGATCACGCGCGCGTTTGTGATGGACGATTTCAAGGAGTTTAATCGCGGGCCGAAGCTCGATCTCTACTACGCGACGATGACGGAGTATGAGGCGGGCCTGCCGGTGAAGGTGATTTCGCCGAAGCCACCGAAGTTGAAAAATATTCTGGGCGAGGTCGTATCCGCCGCCGGTATCGGGCAGTTCCGTTGCGCCGAGACGGAGAAAAATCCGCACGTCACCTTCTTCTTTAACAACTACCGCAAAGATCCGTATCCCGGCCAGGTGAACGCTTGTCCGGCCAGCCCGAAGGTGCCGACCTACGACATGCAGCCCGAGATGAGCGCGGCTGAAGTCACGGCGTTGTCGAAGGAAGCCATCCTCTCGGGAAAATACGGGTTTATCGCGGTCAACTACGCGAATCCCGACATGGTGGGCCACACGGGCTCGCTGCCTGCGGCGATCAAGGCGTGCGAGGCGACCGATGTAGGCATGGGCGAGTTGCTGGCGGCGTTAAAACAGGTTGGCGGCTACGCGCTGGTCTGCGCCGATCACGGCAACTGCGAGCAGATGTGGGATCCGATTGCCAATGGGCCGCACACGTCGCACACGCTGAACCTCGTCGAGGTGTTCGTGGTGGGCGAGGGCTACGTCGCCGGTAAAACCAAACTGCGCGCGGGCGGACGTCTGGCCGATCTCGCGCCCACGATCTTGCACCTGATGGGCCTGCCCAAGCCGACCGAGATGACGGGCGAGAGCTTGATCGTCGCCTGAGTTTTTCAGGCGAGCGACAGGCGTGGTGTTGCGGTGGTCGCGTGTGGCGCGACCGCCGCAATTTTGGCGTGGCGCAGTTCCTTTTCCAAGCGGGCGGCGCCGAGTTGTTCCTCGGTGATGAGGCCGGCGGGCCATTTGAAAAGGGTGGAGAAGTGGAAGCGGTTGGTATCTTTGCCGCCGATGATGATTACGCGGGCGTCGCCGGTGTGTTGGAGCCAGTGTTTCACTTCGGACGAGGCGACGTGTTCATCATGGTTCTCCACATCCATGAGCACGGCGTCGAAACTGGCATTGTTGGCGGAGTGCTGAAGGAAAGTATCGCAGGGCAGCCACACCACGCGATGGGACGAGTAGGCGGTTTCCTTGAGCATGGCCGAGATCTGCCTCACGCGTTGCGGGGATGACGTGACCAGCGCGATCAGGCCCTCGCTCGCGGCGTGATGGCCGTCAAACAACTTGATGCGGGAGAACAAGGAGGAGTGACCGTGGGAATTGGGTGTCATGTTCATGGGAGGACTTTGATGGTCTTGATGTGGCAATCATCATGCCCGTTCTAGGCGAATCCCGTGAATCGGAGAGTTTACCCATTTTTTGACAAAAACACGCCCGTGCCGGTTCGGGAGTCGGAGAGGAAAGTCGGGAGCGGTAGATTCGCATGCAGGCAGTCCGCCGACGCGGGCCGGACTTTAGATTTGCCGTCATCGGGGCGCGTGCGCTTAGGTGAACAACTTTCGATTTAACATGAAGCGCACCCATCACTGTGCCCAGCTCACCCTGGCCGATCTCAACGCAACCGTCTCGCTGCTCGGCTGGGTGGATTCCATCCGCGACCACGGCGGCATCCTCTTCATCGATCTGCGCGACCGCAAGGGCATCACGCAGGTGAAGTTTGATCCGCATACGAATCCCGAGCTGGGCGCGCAGGCCGCGCACATCAAGCCCGAGTCCGTCATCGGCGTCTTCGGCGCGGTCGTCGGTCGTCCCGAGGGCACGGTCAATGCCCACCTGCCCACCGGTGCGATCGAGGTCGATGCGAGTGCGCTCACGATTCACAACATCTCCGACACGCCGCCGTTCCCGCTCGACGACATCGGCGGTGACAAGGTCAACGAAGACCTCCGCCTCACCTACCGCTATCTCGACCTGCGCCGGCCGAAAATGCGCAAGAACCTTCAAGTGCGCCACCGCGCCGCGAAGTCCATCCGCGACTACTTCGACTCCCAGGAGTTCATCGAAGTCGAGACGCCCGCGCTGTTCAAATCGACGCCCGAAGGCGCCCGCGAATACCTCGTGCCTTCGCGCATTCATCCGGGTGAGTTCTACGCGCTCTCGCAGTCGCCCCAGCAGTTTAAGCAGATCCTGATGGTCGCGGGCGTTTAGAAATACTTCCAGATCGCTCGCTGCTTCCGCGAC
>JAHFTG010000154.1 GCA_023269455.1 Opitutaceae bacterium
TTTGGCGGCAGCCAGACTGTTTTGAAGAGCAAAGAAACGGTAGATGATGCGATTCACCAAAGGGAGCATCCGCATGGCGGCATAAAGCGTGACGACGAGCAGCGGCAGCCCGGCCTCGTTTTTAAACAACAAAAGCAGGACGCACGCACCGATGAGGAACAGCGTCTCCAGCAGTAAGAGCGGCGCCTGCCGCCAAGTATTGATTTGCACCTGGGGGCGGCTTAAGGCCGTGCGCACCCGTCCAAAGCGGGCAAGAAAGGCCCCGGCCGTTCCACTGATTCTGATTTCCCTGACACCCGCGATGGCGCTTTGCACAAAACCGCGTAGTGCCGGTCTGGCGACAACCAGTTCTTCACCCCAACGGGCATGCCGACGATGTGCGAGGGGCAGGATTATCCCGGCCAGCGCCCCGAGCGACACCAGCAGGCCGGTTGCCGCCAGCGGAACGGCCAGGAACAGCGTAACGCCGAGGCCGACCACAATCATCCCTTCCGATAAAATGAGCAAAACCGAGGCAATGCCGTCTCGTCCAACCGTATTGGCGGAAGACAGGACATCCTCGATGATCGCAGGCGAAGTCGTCCCGAAATGTGCCCGCAGCGGGGCGTGCAACCAGCGGTCCAGCGTGTGGCGGGCGAGCGTTGTGACCGTGTGCTCCGAGAGCGTTTCGCGCCAGTAAGCTTCAACCAGCCGGGTCACACTCTTGCAGATGATGCTTATGCAGATGAAGCATAACAGTATGATCGGATTATTCGACGTATGGTTGAGGCAGCGGGCAAGAAAGCCCACGGGGGCGCCACCGCCACCGGTCACTGCAACCATGCGCAACAGCAGCGCGGCCGTCACGATATCCAGCAAAGCCCCGATGATGCCAATGGGAACGAGAAGCAACCAGTTGCGGCGCAGCGGTGCGTCCAGAATAGACCAGCATTGTGCGATGCATGATGTCAGGCGCGGCGATGAACGGGCGGATGCAGGGCACGAGGGCATGATGCGGTTTCCGTGAATGAATCGGGCCGATGCCCGGCGCAACCATTCATCGCTCGGTCGGCATCGCCGCGCGGCAACGCCAGTCCTGTAAGGATTCGCCGGCTTTGGCCGCCTCGCGATTGGCCTGTCCGCGCGGTGCGAGAGCACGTCTTTTCCGCGTTAGTTCTGGCGTATTTTTCAACGGTTGCGCTTCACTATGAAGCGCAACCCAATGCCGCGAGAGCCTCGCGAAACGGGTATGCACCCATGGCAAACACACGTTACCTGCATAGGTTGAAGCGAGTCCTGCTGGCCGTAAGAAATTTCCCGAAAGCAGTTTTGGGCGTGAATTCGCCTCTGGCCGAGGAGGCAGCAAAACGCGAAACCACTCAACGGCGCCCGATGAATCTCGTGCGCCGGATTTTGGTCGAACTTAAGTATCAGGGTATCCGGAAGAAGCCCCTTTACCTATCTCATCTGCATAACCTGGAGACCCTGTCCGGCATGGAGAGCGACAAGTGGGTGGGCGGCTATTCGCTGGAAAAGGTTTCTCGAAAGATAAATCCACGGATTATAGGCCATGATTTATCCAAACCGATTTTATGCATGGTGTGCATCGGGAAGGATTATGCGAAAACCGTCGAAATCGGAACGCAGAGCAAATTGGATTACTGCCGGGTTCATGGCTACAATATGGCCGTTTTGGAGGAGATGCCGTATCGCTACGATCGCGCCCCGGCCTGGTTGAAAATCCCCCTCCTCTTTCGGTTGATGCAGCTTGGCTATAGCCGGGTATTTTATTTGGACGCCGATACGGTCATCACCAACCCTGATGTTTCCCTTGAGGCTTTCTTTGCGCGATTGGAGCAAGCCAACCGGCATTTGATGCTTTCGGAAGATATGTTCACCCTTAACACGGGTTCGTTTCTGATGCGCAAGACGTGGCAATCGCTCACGCTGATTGATCTCATTTACGAGACGGACGCCGAGGTGGATCATGGATTTTGGGAGCAACAGGCCCTGATCCATTTGGTCGAGCAAAACCCGATCGTCCGGACATTGCTCTATCTCGAACCGGATTCCCGCCAATTTAACGCCATGCCTTTTGATGGTCCGCCTTCAAGCCAGTGGCCGTCCGACTATTTGAAGTATGCATGGCAGCCGGGGGATTTTATCTGCCACTTTGCCGGAAACCGGGACAAGCGGGATCTCGCGTCGAAGATGCGCGCAATCCAGGAAAAGGCGTTCCGCAATCAGGGGTTCTGCTCGAAGCCGGAAGGGACGGGAAAATAGTTCTCAAGGAATACCGGCAGGATCGTGTCCTTGGTTTGAGCGTCGCGGTCCCAGTCGTCGTTAATGCAAAAAAATTTGGGCCGCAGTCGCTTCACGTTTGCCAGCTTGCCGATGGCTTTTTCCAGCGGAGGGGCGAACATGACGAACTGGTAGTCTCCGGCGCGCGCCCTCGCCAGTCTGCATCCTTTCCGTGCGGCCAGAAAGTGGGCGTAGAGCACATGCACCAGCACCATCCTTGCGGTGCGAAAGCGCATGGCGGAAGTGCGCTCGAATTCTTCCGGCCACTTCGCCTGCAAATCGGCGAGGATGAACCGGTCGAAGAGAATCGGAGTGTGCGCGAGGGAGGGGAAGGTGCGGTGGGCGAACGCCGCCTTGAGCAGGTGATGATTATAGCCAAGCCAGCAGCTAACCAAGTCTCCTTCGGTCAGGGACTGCGGAAGTTCCCATCGTTCGACCCAGATTTTTTGCGGTCCGAACCAGGGGAGGAAATCTTTCCGTGTCACCGGGCGGCCGAAGAACATGTCGTCGTTCAGATAGAGAAATCGCCGGGACAGACCGGGAATGCGGTGCAGGTGGACCTCGATGGCTGCGGAGTTGAAGGAAGGTAGATGGGTGCTTTGGGGAAAGATTTCACGATGCGTCACCAAACGCAGGCGCGGGTGATCTTTTTTCAACCAGCGCGGCAACTGTCCGTTGGTGACAAGAAAGACGCGGTTGATCCATGGCGCATTGGTTTCAAGTGAGCGCAACGAATAGCGCAATTCGTCGCTGTCGCGAAAGCGCCGCGCGCCGGCCACGAATGGATCGCCCGGGACAGCCTCCTTCTTTCGGTAATGCTCCAGCTCGTGCTGGAATTCGGTATCGGCACCGTTGACCCACGTATAAACGGCATCGATGCCATCGGAAATGTGTCGCACAATTAGAAGAAAGACGGGCCGCTAAAAGGAAACATCCGGAAAGAGCCTGCCGAGGCAATTCCGTTCCACAGCCAGGATGCCGCCGCCGCAAGCAGGTGCAAGCTCCGGGGCCTTGGATCAGTCCATGAGCGCTCTGGGCGGCCTTTTGACCTCACGCAATTCTGTATCGATGTAGCCAATGCCCTGACGACAACGTGCGGTGGATGCGCACCTCGTGAGCATTTGTAAGATCGCAGTGATGACTTGAGGCATTGGTCGGCATGACTTCGACCTTCTTACAGGAGCAATTGTGTATTAACTTGTTACTTTAACAAGCAAACGCCCGTCGCCTGTCACTCGTGACATCAAGGTGGGGAGATCAACGGTTGCCGGCCCTTCGGTGACCTTGCCGTTTTGGTCGAAGGTTGAACCGTGGCATGGACAGTAAAATGAACGATCCGGCTCAGCTTCCAGTTTACAGTGCCTGTGCGTGCAGAAGGAACTCAAAGCAACCAGCTTATCACCCTGTCGGATCACGAAAAACCCTTGGTTCAGAAACCCGCCGTAGAGTCCATCAGCGGCATAATTGCTGGCGGGGCCTGCATCTATCCACCGTTCGGTTCCAGCTTCGTGGGTATCCCCTACCGAGCGGCATCCTGCGAGTATCGCCGTTGATAAAAGCAAAAATTGCCGCCGGTTGATTTCCATGAGTCAGAGCCAAAGGGAATCCGTTTGGCTCCAAGCTCAATATTCAAATATCATGCTCGTAATGATGCCATGGGATACATCGTCCCGTCCGCCCCCATTGATCGGGAAAACATAGCCCAGACCCAGACGTGGCTGCACCCGTCCAATGGCTTTGAGATTCAGACGGAAGGCCAGATCTCCGATGAGGCCGGTATGTCCCGGATCGGCCTTATTCAGCTCCGTTTCTCCGGACAATTCGAAGACCGGGATGAGCTGCAAAACATAGGGCAAGGGCAGTTGGGCGTGAGGAATCGTGTAACCGGCGACGAACCCATATTCGAACACATGCAGACCTCCATCGGTGGCTCTGCTGCCGTAAAGTATAGAATAGCCGAAAATCGACTGAAGCGTGAAGTGATCACCGAGTTTCAGGGCATTGAAGACCTTGGGGACCAACTCTGCATTTTTGCTGACGGCCGAATTGGTTGGAATGCCGACTTCGAGCGCGACGCCCGTAGTGCTGTCGATCAAACCGTTTTGGGACACAAATTGGTAGACGGGATAACGTGCTCCCACATCGATGTTACCCATGCCCTCGGTGGTGTCGCCAACCGAGGTGTCGGTGGTGCGTTCGTAGGGCACTTCCAATTCCACCGTCAACAGGCCGAAGCCTTTCTCGACCTCCGCTTTGACTTGGTCGCTACGCTGATTTTTTGCGTTGGTGTGCAACCAATCCAAGCGGGCCTCGTTGGTTTCCAAATCTACATCATCGACTAAAAAAGGTTCAGGAAAGGCGCCTTGGCCGTAAGCACTGCGATGATCCAGCCAGCCCAAAAGACCGTAGCTGTCGCTTGCATTAGCACTGGCCTGATAGGCGGCAGCAGGATCAGCCGCAAATAAATGCGAACTGAGGCATAGGCTACTGATCAAGGCGATGACTGGGAACCGATGGAGATTTGGGTGCATAAAAGAGTGAAAGGCTATTCCTAGAAAAACACAGAAGGGCCCCAAACACGCATTCCATCAACCTTATTTTGAGAATAAGTCTCATAATCATATAGGTTTTACGCAGCTCAAGACATCCCGCCTGCCATCTTACCTTGGTCGGATGTAAATCCGTTGGCATGAGTAGCGGACTTTGCAGGGTTGAGTTGCGCCCAATCCGTGCTGATTTTTTACAAATGTAAGGCCGGCCAGGGTGAGTTCCGTCCGATTTCAGGATGAGTCCTACCCAAACCCCTCAAAAAAGCCCTGTTTTGTCGGCATGACTTCTGATTTCTTACACACCGTTGCTCCAACAGCTCCCTGACCCGCGCAAAGATGGTCTCGGTCAATGCGTGCTTCTCCAAGAGATGTCGAAATGCAGCACAGTTCTCTCGTCGGGCACCCTCTGGGTCAGCGGATCGAGTCCGAGTAAGCACTGAAACGAAAGCCGGTCATGCACCGCATCCTCCAGCGCGGGATCACTCAGAGGCTATACCACATCTGCAGGCAGTGCATCTTTAACAAGAGCCCCAAGTCCGTCGCTTTGCGCCCCGTGTCCTTGTCTTGATAATACGGACTCACCACCGCGGCCAACTCGCGCCACGGCACCACCCGGCTCATCTCCTCCAGAAAACGATCCGCCCTCGTCAGCTTCGTCATACATCCCAGCGACCGAAATGATGTTTGTTGGCTCATTCCATACCTTACATTTTATCCATAAATATGCTCCGATATTTATCGGAGTTTTTCAGAGGCTCCTCAGCGGTTAGAACCTTCGTGGATCGCCCACACCCTGCATTATAGCCTGACAGCCCGCGCATCCCCGCCACACTCCCTGCCAATGTCCGCCGCCGATTCCCGCGACCGCTTCCTCGCCCTCCTCCGCCCCGCCATCCACGACGGCACGCTCGTC
>JAHFTG010000155.1 GCA_023269455.1 Opitutaceae bacterium
ACTTTTGCGGTATGGCGGTGGACATGGTTGGAAGGGTAAGGTGAGGGTGAAAAGAGGAACGATATTTTAACAGTCGTGCCAAAAAATCAAGTGGCGCGTCCTCTGGGGTTCGTTTCTGCGGACAGGGTTTTTTGAAAAAGGTGTTGGAGGCGGGCGACGGCGGGGTGGCGGTTGAGTTCGAGGTGGCGGCCGGGCACAGCCACGATGTCAAAGCGTCCGAGGCAGTGGCGGCTCCAGCCGAGGTCCCAGTGGAAGACGTTTTCCCATTCGGCTTGCTCGGCGACGCGCACGAGCGTCACGGGCCCGGCATAAGCGGACACCGTGTAGCGGCGGTAAAGGGGGATGTTGCCCACGAATTCGGCGGCAAACGCATCGGCCGGCCGGGGCGGGCGGGGCGGGGCGAGTCGGAGGCGGCGCAGGGGGCCGTCGAAGGCTCGTTTGAGGAGCATGCGGCGGTCGAGTGAGCCGGGGCGCAGGAGATAACGGGCGAGGTTGACGGTGCGGCCGACGATGCTGGTCTGGCGGGCGAGGCGGGCGCGTTCGTCGGGCGGGAGCACGGTGTGAAAGCGGGTAGCGTCCAGGAGAAACAGATGAACGGGCGCGGAGCCGAGGGCGTCGAGTTGGCGGGCGGTTTCCCAGGCGAGGTGCCCGCCCATGGAAAAACCGGCAAGCGCGAACCGGCCTTCGGGATGGCGTGCGCGGAGGAAGGCGGCGTAGAGGGCGGCAATGCTTTCGATGGAGGCGGCGGGTTGGCCGTCGGGGAGAGGATCGAAGGCTTCCAACGCGACCAGCGGGCCGCCGGTGGCGGGGAGCGAGCCGAAGTCGCGGAAGACGATGCCGCTGTGGTTCCAGGGCGGGAGGAGGTAGGTGGGGAGGCAACCTTCGCCGGGATTGAGCGGGAGGGAGCGGACGACGGGCGGGAGGGGTTCTTCGACGGAGAGGCGTGCGCGGAAGGCGATGAAGGTGGGGGCTTCCACGAGGAGGCCGAGCGGGGGGCGGCGACCGGAGATGAGGGCGATTTCAGCCATGAGTTCCACGGCGGAGAGGGAGTCGCCGCCGACGGCGAAGAAGTCGTCGGCGGGGCGCAGGTCGGGGCGGGCGAGGATTTTTTTCCAGGCGGCGAAGAGCGGGTCGTCGGCGCAGGCGGTCTCGTCGGAGAGGAGGGACTGCGCGGGGGCCGGGACGTGTTCGGCAAAAAACACGGCGAGCCGGCGGCGGTCGAGTTTGCCGGTGGGGGTAAGCGGGAGGGCGGCGACCGGGACGACGACATCGGGCAACATCCACGAGGGCAGGGTGGCGGCCAGGTATTTTCTCCAGTCAGTGAACGCGATGTCGGGCGGGGTGGGTTCGACGAGGAGGAGCAGGGCGACAAGGCGGTCGGGGCGGGTGGCGTGGGAGGGGAGGAGGAAGACGGCGGCGTTGGCGACGGCGGGGTGGGCGAGGAAGGCGGTTTCGATTTCGCCGGCTTCGATGCGGTGGCCGTTGAGTTTGATCTGGTGGTCTTTGCGTCCGAGGTGGAGGAGGCGGCCGTCGGGGAGGAACCGGCCAAGGTCGCCGGTGGGGTGAAGGGATACGCGGGGGGCGGGCAGGCGGTGGCCGGGGAGGTGGCGAAGATCATGCCAGTGGCCGGGGCTGATGAATTCGCTTTCGACGACAATCTCGCCGGGTTCGCCGGGGGGCACCGGGCGGCCTTGGTCGTCCACGAGGACGAGGGCTTTGCCGCCGACCGGATGGCCGACGCTGATCTCGGTCGGGAGCGGGGCGGAGGCGGGCAGGAGGAGTTGCGCGATGGTGCGCGTTTCCGTGGTGGCGAGGGCGTTTTGAAGCAGGCAGGCCGGGGGGAAGCGGCGTTTAAAAAGGGCGAGGTCGGCCAGGGAAAGAGGTTCGGCGCCGAGCGAAAGCAGGCGGAGGGCGGGGTAGCCGGGGTCGATCCCCGGAGCGGCCATGAGTCTCCGGAATGTCGATACGCTCATGGTCGAGATTGATATCTGTTCGCGGGAGATCCAGGTGCGGAGGTCGGCGACAGGATGGGTCTTGAGGTCGAAGAGGTGGACGGAGGCACCGGTGAGCAGGGCTCCGAAGACGGGGGAAAGAAAGGCGCTGAACGAAGGGGAGAAGAGGAGGTCGAAGCGGTCTTCGGGGGTGACGCCGAGGTCGCGGGTTTGTCGGGCGATGTCGAAGAGGATGTTGCGATGGGTGTGGACGACGGCCTTGGGTTCGCCGGTGGAGCCGGAAGTAAAATAGAGGCAGGCGAAGGATTCGGGCGATGGGTCGGAGGCGGGCGGAGGGGTGGCGGGCAGCGGGGTTTCCGCGAGCGTCAAGGGGCGGTGGCCCCAGGCGAGGACACGGGGAGCCAACTCGGGGGTGGTGATGACGGCGCAGGCGTCGGCGGCCGCGAGTTTCGCGCGCAGGTGGGCTTCGGGATACGTGGGGTCGAGGGAGAGATAGATGCCGCCGACATGAAGGACGCCGAGGACCGCCGCGATATGGGGTGCGCCTGCGGGAAGAAGGATGGCGACGACACCGCGAGGGCGACCGGGCGGGAGCTGGGCGGCGATGAGGCCGGCGGTGGCGAGCATGCGCTGGCGCAAGTCGTGATAGGTCCAGCGGTGGTGAGGGTCGCAGACGGCCGGGCGAGTGGCGTGGGTTTGGGCTACGCTTTCAAAGCGTTGGGGGACGGTCTGGTCGTGGGAGAACGGGAGCGCGAGGGTCATGCAAGTGCAGGCGGAGCGGGGCCTATGTGAAAAATGATGGCATCGGGTCTCGTCGCCAGTAAAGGCTCGCCCCACCGTATTTGTAACCACCATTTAGGGGGGGATGTTTGGCGATGGCTCAAGTTCTTACGCATGCGCACACGGTCTTCCGGCGGATCACAGGCTGATCGGGCGCATGAACGCGGCTTTTCGCGGTTATGATTTTTTAAGGGTGCGGGCGTATGCGGGTAGGCCGGGAAATCCGAACCGGATTGTTACGCGTGAAATCGGGGGGGCTTCGCTGATGCGGTTTCCGGCGGTGGGCTATTTTAACCAAGCTTATGATGTGAGCGGGGTTTCATGGGCGGATTGGCCGGAGATACAGGCGTTTTTCGCGGAGGCGGTGGACGAGTTCAAGGTGTTGGTCTCTCCGCAGGCGGCAGGCGGTGACGGGGAAGCCGGGTTCTGGGAGGAGAACGGTCGCCCGGTGGCACGGTTGGCGAGGATGTTTCGCCGCCTCGGCCCGAACATTGACGCCGCAGGGGCGGAGGGAGTGCGGATCGAGCCTTTGGATCCGCGTGAGGCGACGGCTTTTTTTGAGCTTTATCTGGAGGGGTTTGGGGCGAGGCTCGCGGGGTGGCCGGCGGCGGTGGCCAACATGCTCCAACTGCCGGGGCGGCCGGGCATGCATTTCTTGGCGGCGAAGAAAGGCGGCGAGCTGGCGGGGCTCGGAATGCTGCACGTGGCGGACGGGGTGGCGCATCTTTGCGCGGGCGTGGTGTCGGCGAAGTATCGGCAGGGGGGATTGCAGGCGGCGTTGATCGCGGAGCGGCTGCGCTTGGGCGCGGCACTGGGCTGCGACCTGGCGGTGGCGTGGACCGACGCGGGGAGCACCAGCCAGCGAAATCTGGAGGCGCGGGGTTTTAAGGTGGGCTATCTCGATCCTGTGTTCCGGGTGTCTGTCCGCCGGAGCGTGGTTTCGGCCTTTGCCTCATGATCACGGCCAAACTGCGGCGGCTTAGGCAGGTGACCGGCTATGCCTGGCATCGGTTCAAGATGCGGCACACGCATTGGCGGGTGGAGCGTCGGGATGGGTCCGCCGGATTTTGCGCCTATGGCGAGGAGCGGGCGGTGGTGCATTTCGCGCGTTATTACCTGGGGAGTGCGGACGATGTAGTGGTGCGGCGGGGATGGCATCGCGGAGACTTCACGGCGCATATGCGAGCGATGACGCGGCGATACGGGCTGGCGGTGGCCTCGGACCAAGAGGTGCCCGCCGGGGTGGCGGCAGAGGCTCTGGCCTGGCCGTGGTTGGTGGCGATGACGATCACGCTTCCGGCGACGATGGCGGAGTATCGGCGTGGTTTGAATGATTCGGCGCAGGCGGATGTTAAGCGGATCATCAAGCAGGGGTTTCGTTGCGAGGTGAGCCGGGATGCGGCCAAGGCGAAGGAGTTTTACCACCGCTATTATCTGCCCAGCATGACCTCGCGGCATGGGGCGGATGCGTATCTTTTTGGCGAAGAGGATATGCTGGCGCTGTTGATGGAGGGAGCGTTTCTGCTCGAGGTTTGGCGGGGGGAGGAGTGGGTGAGTGCGGTGTTGTGCAGGCACGCCGCCGAAGGCGTGGCAATGCTGAGGCTCGGCTGGCGTAATGGCGACGAAGACGTGTATCGGCAGGGAGCGGTCGCCGCGTTGTATTGGCTCACGGTGGCGTGGAGCGTGGAGCATGGAGCCCGCCGGTTGTTTCTGGGCGGAGCGGCGCCCTATTTGGAGGACGGGTTGCTGGTCTTTAAATCGAAGTGGGGGGCGCGCTTGGATTTCGACGCGAGCGACTTCAACGTGTGGAGGGTTTTGACGGAGCCGGCGCATCCGGTGTGCCGGGCGTTTTTAGCCACGCATTCCGTGGTGTTTAAAAACGAAGCGGCGAAGCGGTTCGAGGTGCTGAGCGGGCTCGCGCGCGAGGAAGTGAACGGCGCGGAGCAGCACGCGCAGATCGCGGAGTGGCGGCGGGTGAACTGAGCCGCGAGCGCAGAGTGCGGAGGCGACGGGTTCAGTTGTCCAAGCGTCGGCGCTGGAGCAGCGTCACGGCGAGCAGGAGGACGAACGACACGACGAGTAACAACGCGGCGTAGGCGTGGGCTTGATCGTAGTTGAGGGCTTGCACTTCGTCGTAGAGGGCGATGCTGGCGACCTTGGTTTGTCCGGGGAGGCCGCCGCCGATCATGAGGACGACGCCGAATTCGCCGAGCGTGTGGGCGAAGCCGAGGGTGAGGCCCGCGAGCAGGCCGTGGCGCGCGAGCGGGATGTGCACGCGCAGGAAAGTGCGCAGGGGCGACGCGCCGGAGGCGCGGGCGGCGTCGAGCAACTCATGCGGCACGCCGCGCAGCGCCGCCTGAAACGGCTGCACGGCGAACGGCAGCGAGTAGAGGACCGAGGCGATCACGAGTCCGGTGAAACTGAAGACGAGCGTGCCGCCGGTGAGATGGAGCCACCACGAGCCGGGCGGGTGAGTGGGGGAAAGCGCGACCAGCAGATAAAAGCCGATGACGGTGGGCGGAAGGACGAGCGGAAGCGTGACGAGGGTTTCGGCGATGAAGGCACCGCGCCAGCGCGTGGTGTTGAGCCAGTGGGCGAGGGGGAGGCCGACGACGCCGAGGATGAGCGCGGTGAGCGTGGAGAGTTTTACGGTGAGCCAAAGGGCCTGCCAGAGCGGCGCGGAGAGTCCGAGGAAAGTGGCGGTGGCTTCGGGCATGAAAAATCCCGCGACGCGGGTGGTCGCAGGATGGGGAAGTTGGCGGGAGGCGCGGTGGCTGGCGAATGCTTACTTGGTATCGGGCAGGCCGTATCCGAAGCGTTGGAGGACTTCGCGAGCGGCGCTGGAGTTGAGAAACTCAAGGTAGCGTTTGGCGGCGGGGTTGGCCGAGCCGTGTTTGGTGATCACGGCACCTTGGTCGAGGGGCGTGTAGAGGTTTTGCGGGATTTCGCTGTAGGTGCCCTTGTTTTTGTTGAGGGGGGCGAGGACGAAAGAGAGCGCGACGAAG
>JAHFTG010000156.1 GCA_023269455.1 Opitutaceae bacterium
ACCTTCGCGGGACCAAGTGACGGTGTTTACGCCGACGGAGGATTCGGTGTCGATGGTGTTCGTCTGCTTGAGGAACCAGACGCGCATCTTGAAGCGGAAGTCGGTCGAAGTGAGTGCGCCGACCGGACAGATATCCACCGTGTTGATGGAGTAGTTGTGATCGAGCTGACGGTTGGGGTGTCAGGTGAGGGTCGAGTAGCTGCCACGGTCCACGAAGCCGAGGACATCTTCGCCGGCGATGTCGCGGGTGAAGCGGATGCAGCGGGTGCAAAGCACGCAGCGTTCGTCGTCGAGAGTGACGCGCGGCCCGAGGGATGTGCGCTTGGGCTTCACGTTTTTCTGCTCGATGAAGCGGGAATAGCCGCGCCCGTAATTGGTGGCCTGCTCCTGAAGCTTACACTCGCCGGCCTGGTCGCAGATCGGGCAGTCGAGCGGGTGGTTGATGAGGAGGAACTCCATCACGCCTTCGCGGGCTTCCTTGATGAGGGTGGAGGTCGTCTTGATGTGGAGGCCGGAGGAGACATTCGTGCCGCAGCCGATCTGGGGGCGGGGAATCCAGTTGATCTTCTGCTTGCCGGTGGCGGCGTCCATGATCGGGGCCTTGGTGGCGGGATCGACGGCGGGCGTGCCCATCTCGATGAGGCACATGCGGCAGTTGCCGACGACGGCGAGCTTCGAGTGGTAGCAGTAATGCGGCACGTCCACGTTGGCGAGGCGGGCGGCTTCGATGACGTTGATACCTTTCGGCACGGCGATCTGCTTGCCGTCGATGTTGACGGTGATGAGGTCGGGTTTGGCAGGCTGGATCACGACGATTTACGGTTTAGAATTATGAATAACGAGGGAGCGCGCGCGGGATCAGACCAGTTCGATGGCGTCGGCGGGTTTCGCGGCCTTCTTGGTCTCGTGGTAGTTTTTGAACTCGTCGCCGAACTTGGCGATGAAGCTCTGGGTGGGCCAGGAGCAGGCTTCGCCGAAGGCGCAGATGGTGCGGCCGGGAATCTGGTCGGCCACGCTTTTCAGGAGGGCGGCATCCTCGGGGCGGGCGTCGCCGTGGACCATGCGGGTGGTGATTTTTTTCATCCACAGGGAGCCTTCGCGGCAGGGGGTGCACTGGCCGCAGGATTCGTGGGAGTAGAAGGCGTTGATGTTGGCGAGGGCCTCGACCATGTTGACGCTGTCGTCCATCACGATGACGCCGCCGGAGCCGCTCATCGTGCCGATGGCTCCGAGCGCGTCGAAATCAAGGGGCACGTCCTCGACGCCCCAATCGTATTCGACCGTCTCGGTGCCGACGCGGCGCTTGCCTTTGTAGCGTTCGCCGAAGCGCATGACTTTCGCGGACGAGCCGCCGGGGATGACGCCTTTGAAAGTGCGTCCGGGAAGCGGGCCGCCGCAGACGTCGTAGAGGAGTTCGCCGAGGGTGATCTTGCCGGAATCGAATTCGTAGTAGCCGGGACGCTGGACGTGGCCGGAGACGCAGAAGATGCGCGTGCCGGTGTTGCCGGGCGTGCCGATCTTGGCGAAGGCCTCGCCGCCGATTTCCATGACATACTTAACGTGGCAGAGCGTCTCGACGTTGTTGACGATGGTCGGGCACAGGTAGAGCCCGAGCACGGCCGGGAAATACGGGGGCTTGATGCGCGGGTTGGCGCGCTTGCCTTCGAGCGACTCGATGAGGCCGGTCTCCTCGCCGCAGATATAGGCGCCGGCGCCACGATGGACGTAGATCTCGCAGGAGTAGTCGGAGCCGAGGATATTGGGACCGACGAAGTTCGCGGCGCGGGCCTCGGCGATGGCTTTTTCGAGGATGCGCGCGCCCTCGGCCATCTCGCCCCGGATGTAGATGTAGGCTTGGCGGACGTTGTTCGCGAAGCAGGAGATCATCGTGCCCTCGATCAACTGGTGCGGGTCTTTGTAGATGATGTAGCGGTCCTTGAAAGTGCCGGGCTCGGATTCGTCGGCGTTGACGAGGAGGTAGATCGGCTTGCCGCTGCGGCGGTCAACGAGGCCCCATTTCACGCCGCAGGGGAAACCGGCGCCGCCACGACCGCGCAGGCCGGAGAGCTTCACGTCGTCGATGATTTCCTGCGGCTGGCGCGTGAAGGCGCGCTTCAACATCTCGTAGCCGCCGTGCCGGAGGTAACACGCGATGTCGTTGGTGTAACCGGGCGCGTCGATGTGCTTTAAGATAACTCGATTTTGGGCGGGGGCGGACATCGGGAAATTTACGGTTTTAGATTTACGAATTACGATTTCCGGGCGGCGGCCTCGGCCTTGATCTGGTCGGAGAGCGCGCGGGCTTTGGTGACATCGACGTTTTCGTGGAGCTCGTCGTCGATGAGGACGACGGGCGCGGTGCCGCAACTGGCAAGACACTCGACGAACTCGATGGTCACTTCACCGTCGGGCGAGATGTGGTCGCGGCCGGTGTGGGTGCTGAACTCCTGGGCGAAGGTCTCGCAGGTCTTGTAGCCGCCGATGAGCGCACAGGAAAGCGTGCGGCAAACCTTGATGTGGCGGCGCCCGATGGGCTTGCGGCGGAACATCGGATAAAACGACACGAGCTCGAGCACGTTGATGGGCTGAAGGTCGAGTTTTTGGGCGATCCACTCGATGGACTCCTCGGGGATGTAGCCGATGTCTTCCTGCACGAGGTGAAGCAGCGGCAGCGTGGCGCTGCGCTTCACCGGATAGTGCGTGATGACTTCGTCGATACGCTGGAGGGTTTCGGGCTTGAGATTCATTGCGGGCGAAAATTAGCGGTCGCACTCACCCATCACGAAGTCGAGCGAGCCGAGGATGGAGACGACGTCGGAGACGAGGTTGCCCGGGCAGACCTTGGGCAGGATGGAGAGATTACAGAAGGACGGGCTGCGGATCTTCATGCGCCACGGCACGCCGCCGCCCTTGCTCACGATGAAGAAGCCGAGCGCGCCCTTGGGGTTTTCGCCCTCGAAGTAAACTTCGCCGGCGGGCATCTGCGGGCCTTCGGTCACGATCATGAAGTTGTTGATCAACTCCTCCATCGAGGTGAGCACCTTGGCTTTTTGAGGAGCGAAGATTTTCTTGGCGTCTTCGTTATACCACGAGCCGGACGGGAAGGTTTTGATCGCCTGGCGGACGATGCGGACGGACTGGCGCATCTCTTCGCCGCGGCAGAGGTAGCGGTCATAGCAGTCGCCCTTCGCGCCCACGGGCACGTCGAACTCATACTGTTCGTAGCCGGAGTAGGGCTTGTCCTTGCGCAGGTCGATGGGCACGCCGGAGCCGCGGGCGTTCGGGCCGGTGAGGCCATAGGCGATGGCGTCTTCCTTCGAGATAACGCCCACGCCGACGGTGCGGTCCTGGAAAATCTTGTTCCGCGTGAGCAGCGTGAGGATTTCTTCGAGGATCGGCAGGAACTGGTCGCAGAACGCCTCGACGCGGCCGGTCCAGCCTTCGGGCACGTCGCGGGCGACGCCGCCGATGCGGGTGTAGCTGGTGGTGAAACGCGCGCCGGTGAGTTCTTCGAAGAGCTTGTAGAGTTTTTCGCGTTCCTCGAAGGCGTAGAGGAAAACCGACCACGCGCCGACATCGATGCCGTAGGCGCCGAGGCCGAGGAGATGGGCCGAAATGCGGGCGAGTTCGCTGGCGATGACGCGGATCGCCTGGCAACGGGCGGGCACTTCGAGTTTCGCGAGTTTTTCGACGGCGATGGCGTAGGCGACGTTGCTGGCGAGCGGGGCGAGATAGTCCAACCGGTCCGTGTAGGGCACGAACTGGTTGTAAGTCATGTTTTCGGCGATCTTCTCGTCGCCGCGATGCAGGTAGCCGAGCATCGGATCGCACTTGGTCACGATCTCGCCGTCGAGTTCGAGCTGGAGGCGCAGCACGCCGTGGGTGGACGGATGCGAAGGCCCCATCGCGAGAGACATCTTCTCGGTCTGAAACTCCTGCGAGGCGGCCTCGGCTTTGGAAGCGTTGTCGGGAAAGGCGAATTCGGTGGCCATCAGAAAAGGGGCGCGGGTTATTCGGACAGGGGTTTCGTTTTGCGCTCGGTCCAGCTCTCGTCTTTGGCGCGCGGTTCGGCCTCGGTGAGGTTCATCTCGCCGGCGGAGGCGACGAACGGACCGCCCATCATGGGAGCAGGTTTCACCGAAGCGCCGGTCAAGTCGGCGACCTCGATGTCGGGCAGCGGGACTTCGATGCCGGCCAGCGGGAAATCCTTCCGAAGCGGGTGATACGGATAACCATCCCACATGAGGATGCGGCGCGGATCGGGGTGGTTTTCAAAGGTGACCCCGAGCAGGTCGTAGGTCTCGCGCTCGTGCCAGTCGGCCGCCGGCCAGAGAGAGGTCGCGGTTGGCGCGACGGGCTCGGTGTCGCTGGCGCAATCCGACGCCAGGCGCACGTAATTATAATGCGCGGTCGAAAACAGATGCCAGATAACCGTGAAGCGGGGGGAAGCCTCGACGCCGTTGTCGATGGCGGTGATGTCCACGAGGAAATCGTAGGCGAACTCATCGCGCAGGTATTTCAACGCGGCGACGGCCTCGGCGGGCGGGACGTTGACGGCAGGATGGTCGCCGCTGGCGCGCGGAGTGATTTGAGGAAACTGGGCCTGAAGGGCTGCGGTGACGTCGGCGGGCGCGGTCATTGAAAAAAAGAAAGCGGCAGTGGGCGCGAGGCGATGGCGGGGAGTCGAGTTAAGCGGAGGCGAGCAGGGTCTTGGCAGAGCGCTCGTGGCCGATCTTGGACTGGAGCTTGATGAGCGCGTCGAGCAGGGCCTCGGGACGGGGAGGACAACCGCTGATATAGACATCCACCGGCACGATCTGATCGACACCCTGAAGGGTCGCGTAGCTGCGATACATGCCGCCGGAGCTCGCGCAAGCGCCCATCGCGATAACCCATTTCGGCTCCGCCATCTGGTCGTAGATGCGGCGGACATGCGGGGCCATCTTGTAGGTCACGGTGCCGGCCACGATCATGCAGTCGGCCTGACGCGGGGAAAAACGGAACACTTCGGCACCAAAGCGCGCGATGTCGAAACGGGAAGCGGCCACGCCCATGAGCTCGATCGCACAGCAGGCGAGGCCCATCGGCATGGGCCAGACGGACGAACTACGGAGCCAGTTGATGACTGCATCGGCCTTCGTCACCACGATGTCGCCCTCGATTTTCGTGTTATAAGCCAGCTCTGTGTTGGGTGAAACCATGGGTGGAAATTCGGGGATGAATTTGTAAAGCCAGACCGTAACCAAGGCGAAAGGTCCGGCAAGCGCTTTAAGCCGAAGAGGCGATGTATCAGAAACCGTATCGGCGAGCATAAACGCAAGGACCGATTTCGCCATTGACCGATGCCAGCGGACACCTCTTCTTAGGCCCCTTCGCCCGACGGACGCGTCACCGCAAGGTGGCCGGACGCAACACTTCTGGAGAGGTGGCAGAGTGGTCGAATGCGCTCGCTTGGAAAGCGTGTGTAGGGCAACCTACCGAGGGTTCGAATCCCTCCCTCTCCGCCATTTTTACGATTGGCCCTTGTTGGACAGGTGCGGTCAAAAGTGGCTTTTCTCCTCTCAAAACGGAGATGTTTTCAACCACAGGCAAAAAATCGCTTTGGCGCTTTGGACAACTTTTCCCGCGTTTGGACAGGTTTTATCAGATTTTCGGGAAGCTATAGGGGAAGGTAAAGGAGCCGCTAGTTTCGCGTTCTCTTGGAAGATCGGAAGCCGTGACGTGTCCATGCAAGTA
>JAHFTG010000157.1 GCA_023269455.1 Opitutaceae bacterium
CGGAGTGTTGTTTCTCGACGAACTGCCCGAGTTCAAGCGCAGCGCCTTGGAAGTGCTCCGCCAGCCGCTGGAAGACGGTTCCGTCTCCATCTCGCGCAGTGCCGGAAAAGTCACGCTGCCGTGCAACTTTATGCTCGTCGCTGCGATGAACCCCTGCCCCTGCGGTTATCTCGGCGACTCGCGCCACGAATGCCGTTGTTCGCCCGCACAAATCCAGCGTTACCGGGCGCGCATCAGCGGTCCGCTGCTCGACCGCATCGACCTGCACATCGAAGCCCCGGCCTTGTCCATCTCCGAACTCCGCGATGAAAAACCCGGCGAAACCTCCGCCGCGATCCGCACCCGCGTGCAAGCCGCGCGCGATCATCAGCTCACCCGCTTCAAAGGCACCCGCACGCTCGCCAACGCCCGCATGACGCACGCGCAGATCCGCGCACACTGCCCGATTGATTCCACCTTGGGCGACCTGCTTCAGCAGGCGATGGAGCAGCTCTCCTTGTCGGCGAGGGCCTATGATCGCATCCTCAAAGTAGCGCGAACCATCGCCGATCTGGCGGCGTCGGAGCGGATCGAGCCGCCGCACCTGCTCGAAGCGATCCAATACCGCAGCTTGGATCGCAACCTCTTTTACTAAATCCCGCGCTTGACGCGCGCGGCTAATACCCAACTCTCTGCCGCTCGTTTAGACGCCCTCATCGTCTATCGGTTAGGACAAGGGATTCTCAATCCTTAAAGCGGGGTTCAACTCCCCGTGGGGGCACCATTTTCTAGGGGTAATCTGATTTCAGGGGACGGAAAGGGGACAGATTGATTCCGTTTCCCCAAAAGATTCTGACTAAATGCCGAATCTCTACTGCGCTTAGGTTTTACATGGAAACTGCCCAGCAGCAAGCGAGCTGGCGGCAGCTATAAACGAAGCGCCTAGGGAAAATGAGATGCGCGAGGCATAACCAGTCACTCAATGGAAACCCATTCGGATAGAGGCATCATCGCGCTCGCAGCTAGAGGGACCACATAGATGCCGTTGGTCGCCGTATGCCGACGGGAGCTAAAACCCAACGGTAGCGTAAAACCGGTCTGAAATGACCGCTCCGCTTCCAACGTTGTCACGAGTTTCGCTCTGCTCAATTCGTGGCCGGCACCTTTCAAGGCCTCGCCCAGTAGCCGGACCAAGGACACCATGGACAATTGCCGACGGAGATCGCCCGCCGGCAGATTATGCAGCGTAGCCCATCGGCGGTAGTCCGCTAGCGCATCGGCGGAGATCATGGATAACGACACCGCTTCCACCGTAAGTGCCCGCGCATCAGTCACCATCACAGGCGGATGTTCGAGCCACAATTGCCAAGGATTCCAGCCAAGCGCGCGCGCGCGGTCGCCGAAGTCCGTAAGTCCCCCCCCTGCACAGGATGATAACAGCACCGCCTTCACCCCTGCATCGCGCCAGTCCTTTAACGTATCATCGCTCACATCGGCACGGATGATGATCGGTTCGCCAAGCCCGTGCGCGGTTGCGTAGTTTATCAACGCGCGGGCACGCTCGGTCGCTCCTGGGAAAAGCGAAAACACCAGGCTCTCTTCATCACGCCTCTCTTCAGTAGTCGCACAGAGCACCGGAACATGAACCGGCACGGGAGTCGTGGTCGCCAATGCATCTGTCAACAAAAGCAACACGGGCGGCGAATCTGCCGCTTGCGCATCCACATCCTGCAATTCGATTTTTCGGCGATGGATTCCTCCACCTTGATTGATGTCTGCGAAGCAGGCGGCGATGACTTGACGATCCAGGCGCGTATTCTCCGCTTGCACAGGATCTGCCGTCTTTAGAAAACCGATGCGAATAGTGTCGTCGGTCACACCTTCATCGGAGCGAAGCCCGATGGTTTTCAAATAAGTCAGAAGGTCCGCCGCTTCTTTTTCGGAAAGATGATAGCGCGGCATCGTCGCATCCAGCGGATGACCGGACGAATCGAGTCCTTGTGTCAGTGCAGTAAAAAAGCTCGCCGCCTTATAAGGCGAACGACGGCGACCATCTGCCAAGGTCGATGCATAAGGAACATCAAGAGTTTCACCGCGAATAGCCGGCACAGTGCGGCCCGCCTCCGTCTTGCCTCGCCCATCGTCGCCATGGCAATGGATACAGGCTGAAAATGCCGGAGGCAGCGGCAGTCCGGCGGTGCCTCCGAGCGCAACCACGGACCGGCCATCATCCCCGATGCCCTCGCGGTAAAGCCGCCGTCCGCGCACGGCGTCCGCAGGGTCGGAGTCAGCGCGACCAGACGCGACGGCCAGGAGGAGGGACGCCAACAGGATCAAGACAGAGCCCGCCGCTGACTTACGTGCGATCATCCTTCAACACGCCCTCGATGATCTCGATGATTTGGTCGGACGGTGCGAGGGCGAAGGCTTTTTTCCAGAGGCCAGTCGGCTCGTTGCCGATGATGATGAGATTCGAGTGGTCGTCGCGCGACGCCACGTATTGGCCGAGTTTTTTCAACACGAGTTCCACGTTGGCCTTCTCGCCCGTAAGAAAATACCAGCCTGGCTTGGCGCCCGCATGCCGAGAGTAGGCAAGGAGTCGCTCCGGCGTGTCGTTAACAGGATCGACGGAGATGGAAATCAAAGTGACGTCGCGCCCAACGCGATCACCAAGCTTGGCCTGCACCTTGGCCAGACGTTCGATAACGAGAGGACACACGCCGCCGCAATCGGCAAAAATCGTGGTGATGACGACCACCTTCCCCTTGAGCAGATCACTGTAGAAATGGACCTGTTTTCCATTCTGATCGATCAACGTCGTATCGGCGAAATAACGCGCCGCCGCCGTGTCCGACGAAATCACGGGCGCGACCGGAGGCGCTTCAAGCGCGGCTGATTTTTCTGCGGGTGCCTCGCGGGTGGCGGCGGAGGACGTTGCGAGTTTTTGGAGCGCCTCGGCCAGCTTGGCGGGCGTGGCGGAACCGCCCACACGCTTCCATTCTCCGGTGGCATCGTTGCCGATGAGGAAGGTGGAGCTGTGGAGATTTTTGTCCGGAGTGTAGGCTTGGAGCGCGTTAAGGAGCGTATCGATTTCGTGGCGCGAGCCGGTAAGAAGGGTCCACCCCGGTGCGGCTCCAAAATTTTCGCGCCAGGTGCGCAGGCGCTCCGGCGTGTCTGTTTCGGGATCAATGCTGATTGAGATGATTTGGGGAGAAGGCGCACCGCTCGGCAAGGTAGCCAGGTAACGCGCAAGCGCGGCCGAGCTCGCCCCAAGCTGAGGGCACACCGTCGTGCAGCGGGTGAAGATAAAATTCACCGCCACCACCCTGCCCTTCACGAGATCGCTGTAAAATTTCACCGTGCGCCCGTTCTGGTCCTGCAAAACGACATCGGGAATCGCGTCCGCCGCCCGTGCGCCCGACAAGAAAGCAACGGAGGTGATGCACGCGAAAAAAAGGCGTTTGAAAAACATAAGGATTATGGCGCGGACGAAGGGGCCGGCTCATCGGCTTCAAGAATGAGAACGGGAGCTTGGTTTAAGGCGAGGCCAAGGGAGGGAGCTTCGGCATAGATGTAATACATGCCTGCCTCGGGCGGCGTGAATTCAAAGCCTGTCGTGCCATCGGGCGCATAATCGGCAGACCGCCGCCGGTTCCAGACGCCGGGCGCGAGCACGATGCGAAACTGGAGATCTGCCGGCGCGACCTGAGCGGTGCCCGACGCGAAGCGGAGACGGAAACCGACGCGTGCCTTCGCACCGGCGATCACCTTGGCGGGTGAGATGGGTTCGAGCCGAATACCGGTGCCTTTGCGAGAGGTGGGCAGATCAGGGTTCACCGGAATCTCCATCTTAAAGCAATGGGCGATGTGCGGGGCGTTCAGGAAAAATACCATGTCATACGGGCCGGCCGCCGGTAGCGTGACAGATGTTTCGTAGATCCCGGGAGCCACTTCACGCAAGCTGCGGTCCACGACCATGACCGCGCGAGGCACACGGTCATAGTTGCCAAAATTGCCCATCGGGGCAGCCATGCCTACTACGTAGTAATAGATCGCCTTGTCCTTGGGATTTGCGACGACCACCGCACTTTCGCCGGGCGCCGCCATCATTCCTTCGGCCAGCGCCGTGCGCTCGCCGAAGGCCGCCTCGCCTCCAGTGAACTCGGCCAGTGCAACGGGCTTGCCCTCGGCGCCGATTTCCTTGAGCGGCATCATGCCCACGAGTGGCGTGTCGCGGCGACGGATGAAGGCCATGTCACCTGAAAACGCGACCTGCTCCGGCGCTCCGTCCACGGCGGCGTTCTGCACGAGGCGGTTGGTCGCGGCGTCCAGGATGTGGACACGATTGCCAGTCGGATTCAGCACGAAGCCGAAGCGGTCTCCCGGTGCGAAACGAATGGCCGCCACTCCCGGCGTCGCGGGGATGCGGGCTGCAAGGGCGTGCTTCGTCGCATCGATCACCAGAATCTCACCTTTGGCGGCGTCCGTGATATAGACGGCGTCGCTCAAGCTGGAATACGCGAGCGCAGACGGATGCGTCCCAAGAGGAAGTTCGCCCGTTTTTTTGAGGGAGCGGATGTCGATCACTGACAACGTTTGCCCGGTGGCGTTGGTCACGAAGGCCCAGCGGTTGTCGGACGAGAAGACGATGTCGTGTCCGCCGCTTCCCGTCTCGATGGTGGCGGCGACGGTGGGCAAGCCGTCGTCGGCCGTGATGACAGTGACGCCACCTTCGCGCGCCACCCACAGGTAATGCCCGTCGGGCTGGAGTTCGACGCGGCCCGGCGAGCCATCCACGGCGAGATTGGCGGCGACACGCCAGGTGGCGGTGTCCACGACCGCCACGCGCCCGGCCTTGGGCTGGGTCACGAACAAGCGGGCGCCGTCCGCGCTCAGCACCCAGTCCTCCCCGGGGCTGGCCAGCGGGACCAGAGCGAGCAGCTTGGTGCCGCCGAAGCCAAAGAGCGGATCGACCACGGTGATGGTGGCGTCTTCGTTGAGGGCGAGGACGCGGAACGTGTTCAAATCCACGTCGGCTTTGGAGAAAATACTTCCGCCCAGAAATTCGCGGATTTTTTCGGAGCACGTCTGCGGGACGGCCCCTCCCGCCCCGACGCGACTGAGCCAGGCGGCAGGATTAAGCCGCGTGAGGGGCTGGCCCGTGGTGGTGTCGGTGACAGTAAAACGGACGCGCGCCGCCTCGCCCTCACGCGGCGCGACCGTCGATGCACCTGCGGGCAGGAGCGAGCATTCGACCGCCACGCCTTCATGGACGACGCGCCCGCCGGACGGGGCGGTCTCCGCCTGGGTCCGCGCCCCCGTGGTCGCAAGCACCAGACAGGCCATACAGAGGGTGCGCAGGCGAGCGCGCGTGACTGCCAAGACGGAACGCTTCATTTATTCGCTCGTGATGCCTTCGGGCGGGCGGGATCGCTGGTCGTGCCGCTTTTGGTAAAGCTTGAGCGCCGGTGAAGACTGACGCGCGGGCTCGGCATTAGCGGGCACGGCGGTTTTGAGCAGTCCGCCTTGGGCGTTGATAGCGACCGTGGAAAAACCACCATCAGACGAGAGCACCCCAAGCACTGCGGGCACCGTGCCGGTGAGCGCCTGAGCCACGCTCCACGCACCGGTGAGCGGATCGACGGCGGCGGTGGCCAGCGGTGTTCCCGAAGGAGCACCACCTGCGTAAACCGTGACGGTCTTCGCGAAGGTGCCGGTGGCGGGATTTACCGAATTGGCACCGGACACG
>JAHFTG010000158.1 GCA_023269455.1 Opitutaceae bacterium
GTCGGGCAAGGCGACGCGGCGGACGACGGAGCAGGAGACGTCGCCTTCGTTCCATTGGTGGCCGGAGAGAGCGCCGGTCATGGTGACGTAGCCGGAGAGAATCGTCGAAAAACCGCAGATGCGTTCGCAGTTACGCGCGTTGACCTTGTGCGGCATCGCGGAGGAACCGACCTGCCCTTTTTGGAAACCTTCGGTGAGCAGTCCCTGGCCGGCCATGAGGCGGAGAGTGGTGGCGAAGCTCGCGGCGGCGGCGCCGACCTGATGGAGCGCGGAGACGACTTCGAAGTCGAGGGAACGCGGATACACCTGGCCGACGGCGAAGAGGGAAACTTTAAAGCCGAGGTGTTTGAGGATGCTGGCTTCGAGGCTGGCGACTTTCTTCGGGTCGTTGAAGAGGGTGAGCTGGTCGAGCTGGGTGCCGACGGCGCCTTTCAAGCCGCGCACGGGGTAACGCACGGTAAGTTCGTCGAGGTGGGTGTAGGCGGCGAGGAGTTCCTGGCCGAACATGGCGAAGCGTTTGCCGAGGGTGGTCGGCTGGGCGGGCACGTTGTGGGTGCGGCCGGTGAGCATGAGCGTGCGGTATTGTTTGGCGCGCTTGGACAACTTGAGGAGGGCGGCGGCGGTCTTGAGGCGGACGACGTCGAGCGAGCGGGCGATCTGGAGCTGCTCGACGTTTTCGGTGAGGTCACGCGAGGTGAGGCCGAGGTGGATCGACTCGCGGCCGGCGAGGGCGTTGAAGGCCTCGATGCGGGCCTTCACGTCGTGCAGGGTGACGCGTTCGCGGGCGTCGATGTCGGCGAGGTCGATCTTGGTTTTAACCTTTTCGTAGTCGGCGATGGCGGCGGCGGGGATGGGCAGGCCGAGGTCGCGCTGGGCCTTCATGACGGCGATCCAGTAGTCGCGCTCGATGGCGATGCGACCGGTGGGGGACCAGATGTCTTTGGTCAGGGGCGAGGCGTAGCGTTCGGCGAGGACGTTGGGAATGGCGGACATGGTTAAAAAATTGAGGGAAGCGGGCGCGTAATGCGGGCGCAACGCTGGGATTTTAGCGGCGAGATTACGCCGGCCGGCTCATCGCGTGGTCGAGGGCGGTTTGAAACGCTTTTTGCAGCGCGAGCAGGGCGACGAGGAACAGGGCGCCCCAGCGGACTTCGGTTTTCATGAGGTAGTCGCCTTCGACGAGGAAGACGGCGAGCGCGAGGCCGAAGACGTCGAGCATGCTCCAGCGACGCATGAGCCGGGCGTGGGCGTGGCTGCGCGGGGCGGGACGGTCGGACCGGCGGCACCACCACCAGCGGGCGTAGGCGAGCCAGGCGCTCACCGGGGCGACGATCAAAAAGAGCGCGACCATGAGGGCGGAGAGGATCGAGCCTTGTTTCCAGAGCGTCGGCACGACGGTGACGATGCTGTAGTCGTGGTTGACGAGCAGCCAGTCGGAGATGCGGAGGAACGAAAATCCGAGCGTTCCGGCGATGGCGAGCGCATCGAGCGCGAGAAAAAATCCTGCGCGGGCCGGCGGGCGAAGATGCGCGCCGGTTTCGACGGGGTCGGCATCCGGGGTGAGCAATTCGCCCGCGATCATGCTGAGCAAAATCGCCGCAACGAAGACGGGGATGCCGATCAACGGCTTCGCGCCGACCATGACCTGGCCGGAGGTAAGCGTGAGGATCAGGCAGACGAGAAACACATCGAGCATCGACCATTTGCCAAGGCGTTCGACGACGGCGAGCCAGCGGTGGCGGCGCGGGTCGAGTTCGCGGCCGGCCGCCACCCACGCGAGGATGCCGAGCTTGGCAAACGGGAACAGCATGGAGAAGCCGACGACCAGCACGGCGAGCACGTAGAGGCCGTTGTCCCACATCATTTTTACGGAGTTGAAGAGTGAATACGGATCGGAGCTCAGGCCGACGCGGAGCTTCATGAACGGCGTGAGCAACGCGGTGACGTTGCACGCCAGCGAGGCGGCGAGGAGGGCAAACACCGGCCAGCGAACGGGAGTGGGCGCGGATGTCGTCATGCGGCGGCGCGAGGTGGCTGGCTCAGGCGGTCGTGAGGCAGCGCACGGTCATCTCGCGCAACACTTCTTCCTGCTCGTTCGGGCGGCGGATGATGCCCTCAAACGCGCGGATGAATTCCTGCTGGTTGTCGATGAGGCGCCGGAGCGACGGGAGCTTGGCGGAGCCGGCGAGCTTGCCGACATACCAGGCATTTTGGCTGAAAAGGTTGAACGAGCTCTTCTCGGACGCGCCGACGAAATGGCGTCCGTAGGTCGCGGTGGCCTTCGGCAATCCGTCGAGGCCGCGCGGGCCGACCCGGACTTCGCCGGCGTCCACGAGGGCGCGGACTTGGAGGAGGATGCGGTTGCGGTTTTGCAGCGCGCTGATGATCGGGCGCGAGTCGCCGCCCGTGAAAAAATGATGGTGCAGCGCGGCGAGCGTCCACTGGAGATCGCCGCTGAAAAACGCCTCGGCCGCCTCGAAGAAATCGCCTTCGGCGGTGTTGGCGGTGAGTTCGGCGACGTGGGCTTCCTCGATGACGACGGGCTTGCCGTCCGTGCCGCCGGCGAACGTGGCGAGCTTGCGCGTTTCCTCGATGAGCAGGCGGGTGTTGGCGCCGACTTTGGCGAGGAGGAGTTGCGCGGCGCCTTCGCCGAAACTGACGCCGAGGGCGCGGGCTTCGGCGAGGATCACGCCGCCGAGGGCGTCGGCCGCGCCGTCACCGTCGCCGCCGACGAGGGTGAAATCGCCGGTTTTTTCGGCCCACTTGGGGAAGGAACGGCGGCGGTCGATCGGCGCGGCGGTGATGACGGCGGCGACTTGCTCGGGATCGATCTTGGAAAGGATGTCTTGGAAGTCCTCGACGAGCTTGAGGGTGCTTTCGGCGCGGCCGGTGACGGTGTCGGCGAGGAAGTTGACGTCCTTAAACCAGACGACGCGTTTGCCGCCAAACATCGACACGGTCTGCACGGTTTCGCGGAAGCGGTTGATGGCGGTTTCCACCTCGCCGACGTTGTTGGCGAAACCGCTGAGGATCTCGCGGGCGAACTCGTCGGTGACGTCTTTGGTCAACTCGTCGTAGCGCGCCTTGCCCAGCCGGTTGACGAGGAAGTCATCGGCTCCGCAGATGAAAATAAACGGCTGGGCGGCGGGCATCGCAGCACTGTGGGCGCGGGGCCGCGCGCGAGGCAAGCGGGCAATCGCGGCGGCGGGTGCGACGCCTCGAATAAGGACAGGTGTTTCCCACCTTGCCCTTGGGTCGGGCAGGCTTCAGTTAGTTTACTTTTTAATCATGACGCCTGCCCAAGCTGCCGTGCCGCCTTCCACCCCCGACGCGTTTGCCGACAAGGCCGGCTGGGGGCGCGATCTGCTGCTGCTGACGCTGGTGCTGAGCCTTTGGTTCGGGATGTTTTTGGGGAGTCGTCCGCTCAACAATCCCGACGAGGGCCGCTACACGGAGATCCCTCGCGAGATGGCGGCGACGGGCGACTACGTGACCCCGCGGTTGAACGGCGTGAAGTATTTCGAGAAGCCGCCGCTGGTTTACTGGTTGTCGGCGCTGACGTTTGAGGTGGTCGGCCCGCTGAAGGGAACCGATGGCGTGAATGAGTGGACGGCGCGTTTCTGGGGTGCGGTGTTTGCGCTGATTGGAGGGTTGATGACCTACGCGGCGGGTCGCGCGCTTTATGGGCGGGCGGCGGGATGGTGGGCGGCGCTCGTGGTGGTGACGTCGATCCTCTACTACGGGCTGAGCCGGATCATCCTGCTCGACATGGTGGTGGGCGTGACGATGGCGGGCGCGCTGTTTGCGTTTATCCTCGGCATACGCGAGCCGGCGGGGGCACGGCGGCGGTGGTTGTTCATGGCGTTTTATATGTTCATGGCGCTGGCCACGCTCACGAAGGGCCTGATCGGTTTCGTGCTGCCGTGCATGGTGGCGTTCGTGTGGCTGCTCGTGCTCAACCAGTGGCGAACGCTGCGGCCGTGTCATCCTTTCAGCGGCGCGCTGCTGCTGCTGGCGATCACGGTGCCTTGGCACTGGCTCGCGGCGCTGCGCAACCCGAGCGTGGACGGCACGGTGTGGCCCGGCTATGCGCGCGGGCTGGCGCTTCATCAGGCGGGGCAGGACCCGGGCTGGATGTGGTTTTATTTTGTGCGGGAGCATTTCCTGCGGTTCACGACGACGGAGCACGGGCGGTTCGAGCCGTGGTGGTTTTTTATGCCGATCCTGGTCGCGGGTTTGTTCCCGTGGATCGTGTTTGCGTGGCAGGCGACGAGGCAGTCGCTGGCGGGCGGGTGGCGTGAGCGAGGCAAGCATCTCGAAGCCTGGTTTTTGGTGTTTTGGATCGTGCTGATCGTGGCGTTTTTCTCCAAGTCGCAGTCGAAGCTGGTCACCTATATCTCGCCGGTTTTCCCCGCCGCCGCCGTGCTGATCGGGCATTATCTGGCGAAGGCGTGGGCGGAGCGCGGCGCGCGCGGAGTGCGCGCGGGACTATGGGTGTTTGCCGGGCTGGCGCTGGCGTTGGCGATTGCGGCGGCGGCGTTTCCGCTGCCGGCGAAGCAGGCGGCGCTCGCGCCGCAGTTGTTGCCGTGGCGTTTCTTTGTTGGCGCGGTGATGGGCGGCGGGGCGCTCGCGATCATCCTGTGTTTGCGCAAGGCGAACGTGCGAGGCGCGCTGATCGGGCTCGTGGCGACCTGCGTGGTTTTTTTCACGGCGGCGAATGTCGTGGGCGGGCTGTTTGATGATCGCTCGACCAAGTCGCTGGCGGCCGTTTTGAAGCCGCGCCTGCAACCGACCGACGAGGTTTACGTGGTGAGCGACTACGCGCAGGATCTGCCGGTCTATCTCGGGCGCACCGTGAACGTGGTTAATTACATCGGGGAGCTCCAATACGGCATCGAGGCCGAGCCTGCGAAAACCGCGTCGCGCTTCATGAAGATACCGGCGTTTCTGGTGCGCTGGGGCCAACCGGGCACCGCCTACGCGGTCGTGCGCACGGGCGGCTATAAAACGCTTTTTGGCGATGCGGGGCTGCCCTTCACGGTGATTGCGCAAACGCCCCGATATGTTCTCGTCGTAAACCGCCAGCCCTGATCCATGTCTGCGATTTCCAACGTGTCCCCTTCGAGTTCCGTTTCTCTTCCCATTCCGCTCACGCGCCCGACCATCGACGATGAAACCATCGCGGGCGTGGCCGAGGTGCTGCGCTCCGGCTGGATTACCTCCGGCCCGCAGGTGAAGGCGTTCGAGGCGAAGCTCTCCGAGTATTGCGGCGGACGTCCCGTGCGGGTTTTCAACTCCGGCACCTGCACGATGGAGATCGCGTTGCGCATCGCGGGCATCGGCGCGGGCGACGAAGTCATCACCACGCCGCTGTCGTGGGTCGCGACGAGCAACGTCATCCTCGAAGTCGGCGCGAAGCCGGTCTTCGTCGATATCGATCCGGTCACGCGTAACCTCGACCTTGCGCTCGTCGAGGCCGTGATCACGCCCGCGACCCGCGCGATCATGCCGGTGGATCTCGCCGGCCTGCCCGTGGACCGCGACCGGCTCTACGCCCTCGTGAAGAAGCATAACCTGCGCGTGATCGAGGACGCCGCGCAATCCTTCGGCACCACATGGAAGGGCCGTCGCATCGGTGCGTTTGGCGACTTCGTTTCGTTCAGTTTTCACCCCAACAAAAACATCACGTCCATCGAG
>JAHFTG010000159.1 GCA_023269455.1 Opitutaceae bacterium
GACGAGAGCATCTTGGGTTTGTCGTCGGTGACTTGCACGACGTCCTCGATGCGGCAGCCGCCGAGGCCGGGATAATACAGGCCGGGCTCGACGGTGACGACGGAGCCTTTTTTGAGGATGTAATCGACGGCGGAGAGGCGCGGGGCTTCGTGGACCTGAAGCCCGAGGCCGTGGCCGGTGCCGTGGAAAAAGCCGACGGAACCTTGCGGCGTGTGCTTGGTTTCGTAGCCGTGGCGGGCGAAGACATCGAGGCACTGCTGGTGAACGCTGCGGCCGTTGACGCCGGTGCGGATGACGTGGAGCGCGGCGAGCTGCGCGGTGCGGACGGCGGCGACGAGGTTGTGCTGGGCCTCGCTGGCGCGGCCTTTGAGAAAGGTGCGCGTCATGTCGCCGTGATAGCCGGTGGCGGTGACGCGGGGGAAAACGTCCACGATGATGAGTTCGTTGGCGCGGAGCGGGCCGTGTCCGCGTTCGTGCGGGTCGCAGGCCTGGTCGCCACCGGCGGCGATGGTGTCGATGGAGAGCGCGCCCGCTTCGAGGCAGGCGATCTCGATGGCGGTTTTTAGGGTTTCGGACGTGAGCGGGCGACCGCCGTAGATGAGTTTTCCGGATTTTATTTTGCTGGCGCGGAGGACTTTTTCGGCGGTGCCGATGCCGAGGGCGCTGCAACGGTTGCCTTCGCGCAGGGCGGCGGCTTCGGTGGCGGTCTTGATTTCGCGTTCCGGGAAAAGTGCGGAGACGGGCGTGATCGTGAGGCCGAGCGCGCGCAGGCGATCACAGAGGCCGGAGGGGAAATCGTCGGAGACCGTGAAGGAGGCGCGCTTATAATGGCAGGCGAGAAGGGTGATGACCTCGGCGGCACCGACTTTGGCGTCGGGGTGTTGGGCGCGGGCTTTTTTTAGCCAGGGCTCCAGGGGGAGGACGATGTCGAAGCCGGAGGATTTGCGGGCGCGGCCGAATTCGAGGGCGTTGAGGACGGCGATTTTTTTGCGACCGATGCCGAGGGCGATGAACGGGTCGGGCGCGTTGAAGCGGCCGAAATAGAGCATGTCGGCGCTGCGGGCGGTGTCGGCGTAGAGGAGGAGGGCGGTATCGGTGCGGGCCACGATGAAGTTGTGTTTGGCGGACGGATGACTACTCAGCCTGTCCGTGAAAAACGCAAATCCGGTTTCGTCGCTTCTTCGTCTGCTCGCGGTCTCCGCAGCTTTGCTCGTCGTCACGGGCTGCGGGCGTGGTGATGCGCCGCAGACGCAGGCGGCCCTGAAGACGATCGAGGATTATTTTGCGATCAAGGTGGGCGACCAGACGGTGCAGATGGAACTCGCAGTGGGCATGGACGAGATGCAGCACGGGCTCATGGGGCGGCGCGACCTGAAGACGGAGCAGGGGATGATCTTCGTTTACGACAAGCCGCAGCAGCAGAGTTTCTGGATGCGCGATACGCCGACGCCGCTGGATGTAGGTTTTTTTGACGAGGCGGGGGTGCTGGCGGAGGTTTACCCGATGTATCCGTTCGACGAGACGCCGGTGCGTTCGCGGAGTCTGGCGCTTAAGTTTGCCTTGGAGATGAACCAAGGATGGTTCGCGGCGCACGGGGTGAAACCGGGCGCCAAGCTGGACATGAAAGCGCTGGCGGCGGCGTTGAAGGCGCGCGGACTCGACCCGACGGCTTACACTGGCGCAGAGTAAAGCTTACTCCAGCCGACCGCGGCGGGCGTCTTTGCCCTTGGCCTGGTCGGTGGGGATTTCGTTGTCGGTCTTGAGCATCAGCACGGGCGTCTTGGTTTTGATGAAGACGCCGGCTTCCTTGAAGTGCTTGGCGGGGAGGTTTTCGAGGGCTTCGCCGACGGTTTTGGCGGGCATGAGGCGGCCTTTTTTCGTCGTGTTGAATTCGTAAACGGCTTTGAAAATGCGTTCCTGCGAAGTGAGGACGCTTTCGTTTTCGGGGATCTGGAGCACCCAGCCGACGAAGTCGTTGCCTTCGGGGAGGCGGCCTTCGGGGTCGGAGATAAGGATGACGAACTGTTTTTTGACGGCGGGTGGCTTCTCTTCATCGACCTCGGGTTGGGCGATGATGTTCATCTCCTCGACGATCTGGCGGAGGAGCGCGGGCTCGATCTCGTTTTTCTTGAGGATTTCAGCTACCTTGTTGACGTCGATTTTCGGCATGGAACTTTGGGTCGGTTTTGACACACGAAAGGGCACGCTTCCCCTGAAGCGACAACAAAAACATGGACACGGTTCTAAAAGCGCAGCGAGACGACGAGGTGTTTGACGTGGTCGATGACCGGGACGCGGTCATCGGGCAGGCCACGCGCAAGGAAGTCCATGCGAGGCGGCTGTGGCACCGGGCGGTTCATGCACTGGTGGTTGGCCCGGATGGGCGGGTGTTTTTGCAGAAACGCTCGATGCTGAAGGACACCTCGCCGGGGTGCTGGGATTCGTCGTGCTCGGGGCACGTGGACAGCGGCGAGAGTTATGAGACGGCGGTGGTGCGCGAGCTGGCGGAGGAGATCGGCCTCACGGTGATACCAGAGCACGGGCTGCGGGCGCTCTTCAAGGTGGAGGCGCGCAAGGAGACGGGCTGGGAATTCGTGTGGGTTTACCGGCTGGAGAGCGAAGGGCCGTTTACGCTGCACCCGGCGGAGGTGGCGGACGGCGCGTGGTTCACCGTGGACGAAATCGCACGGGGGATCGCGGAGCGGCCGGATGAGTTTACGCGGGCGTTTAAGTTTATCTGGAAGGGCCGGGCCGGGCTGGTTTCGAGATAAAAACGGGTTTGTTGCGCAGGGTTTCGATTTCGGCGAACTGCTTGGGCGAGATGAGGCGGCGGGGGACGCGGCGGCTGGCTTCGTCGTGGAGCTTGTCCCAGTCTTTTTCGGTGGGCGGGTGGGTTTCCCACGAGGTGTGGTGACCCTGCTTGCGCGTCCACTCGGCTTTGCCGCCGTGGATGCGCACACAGATCTGATATTTTCCTTCTTCAGGGGATTTTTCCCACCAGCCGAACTCCATCGCCATAGGGGAATGAACAAAGGTGGCTGGCGAGGGTTCGGCGAGCGGAAACGGCAGACGGGCGGATGGAGATGGGCTTGTCGCCGCGAGAAATCGGTGCGGGGATGGGGCGTGCGGTCATTTTTTATTACGGGTTTCGCGATGCTGGTTTTATCGTGGGGGGCTTCGGCGCGCGCGGATTTTGCGGATGATCTGGCGCGGATTCATTTGGAGTCCATCGGCGGGAAACAGCGTTTGCTGGCGTTGAAAAGCCTGCGGGCGAGCGGCGTAACGAAAATAGAGGGCGAGTCGCTGAGCTTTGTGTCGTGGGCGGCGCGGCCGAATCTCGTGCGGACGGAGACGACGTCGAAGGGGCGCGTGGTCACTCAGGGCTACGACGGGGTGAATCCACCGTGGATGGTGGACTCGAAGACGAACCACGTGCGCGAAATGGGCGCGGTGGCGGCGCGGGTGTTTAGCGCCGACGCGGACTTCGATGATCCGCTCGTTCTGCGGGGCAAGCGGATGATCGCGGTGGATTACGCGGGCGAGACCGAGATCGACGGGGTGGCGGTGTTCAAGCTGCTGGTGACGCAAAACCTCACCGAGTCGTCGTTTCTCTACCTGGATCACTCGACCTATTTCATCATCAGGCGCGATGTGGTGAAGCCGGGAGCGAAGGGGCCGGTGACGATTGAAACGCACTACGCCGACTTCAGTCCGGTGAATGGCGTGATGCTGCCGCATCGCATCATCGAAAAGGCGGACGGGGTGCTGCGGTATGAAACGGTGCTGGAGACGATCGAGGCGAATCCGGCGATCATGCCTGGCTTGTTTTCCAAGCCGGTCGTGACGGCGAAGCCTTAGCCGCAACGATTCAGTGCGTGCCGAACAGCGTGGACAGGCCTCCGGAGAGGAAGCCGCCGACGTCGAGCTTGGTGTAGCCCGCAGGCGGCTGGAAAACACTGTCGGCGACGGATTGTTTTTCGAGGGAAACGACATCCATGCGGAAGTTCGCGGCGCCGTCGGCATCTCGACCGATGATGCGCAGAGGAAGGCCGCCTTGGGTGATGAGGTCGCGCTCGGGAGTGTTGCGCGCGAGGGATTGAAAAGCGGTGGCGGCGCGCGGTGAAGCGAGGCCTGCGGCGGCCCAGATTTCGGTGGTGCCGTCTTTGTCTTTGGCGATGTATTTGACGCACGGCTGGCCAAGCAAAACGGCGGTTTCGGTCGTCTTGCGCAGCATGGCCTGGCTTTGGGTGCGGCGGGCGTCGGCCAGTTTGGCGACGGCTTCGGTGACGGGCATCGTGGCGTAGAGCGGTTGTCCAGGTATGAGCAGGGAAACCTCGCTGCGGGCGAAGTCGGAGAGCGCGACGATTGTGGTGTTGGTGTCGGAGGGAATCTCCACGCGCATGAAATCGGATTTCATCGCGCCGGAGATGAGCCGCGTGCCGTCGGCGTCCTGGATGCGCAGGGTGAAGCGGCCTTCGAAGCCGCGGTTGGCCGCTTGGAGAGGAAAGGCGGCGAGCAGCATCAGGCAAACGACGAACGCGGGCAGGAGTTTTGGCACGGAAGGGAGTTAACGGCGGGCGTGGAGATGTCGCAAGGGGTGTTTCGACACTTGCCAGCGTGCGGCGCGGCGGGTTGGAGTCACGGCATGGCTCTTTTTGGATCACCGGAAACCTTGCGCGCGCAACTCGCCACGACACCGTCGTTTGAGCGCGCGTTTGCCTATGTGGAGGAATGCTTGCGACCGGGTTCGGCCGCGAATCAGCGTCTGCAGGCGGTGAAGGCGGGCGACACGGAGCGCGTTGAACTGGGCGGCGGGGTATTCGCGTTGGAGCAGGCGTATGACTCGAAGCCTCGGGCGGCCGGCCGGTGGGAATCGCACTACGCCTACATCGATGTGCAGCTGATCGTGACCGGCGAGGAACTGATGGAAGTGACCGATGTGAAACGCTTGGAAATCGCGGAGGACTTCACGCCGGCGAAGGATCTTTTGTTTTATCAGCCGTTTGACGACGGCTCGGTGTTGCGGATGAAGGCGGGCGAGGCGGCGGTGTTTTTTCCGGTGGACGCGCACAAGCCGTCGCTGGCGGTCGGCTCGCCTTCGCTGGTTCGCAAAACGGTCGTGAAAGTCCCCGTCGCTTGAACTACCGCCACCATTACCACGCGGGCAACTTTGCCGACGTGATCAAACATGCGGTGCTCGTGCGGCTGGTGCGCGCGATGCAGCGCAAGACCAAGGGTTTTTTGTATGTCGATACGCACGCGGGTCGCGGGCGCTACGACCTGGAGGACGCAGGGCGTGGCGACACGTTGGAGCGCAAGGCCGAGTGGCCCGATGGCATCGGCCGCCTGTGGAACCGGCCGAAGCTGCCAGAGGTGATCGCGGACTACATCGGGCTGGTGAAGGAATACGACAAGAAGCTAGGCAATCTGGACCCGCAGCCGCGGTTTTATCCGGGCTCACCGCGGCTGGTGCGCCTGTTGGCGCGACCGCAGGACCGGCTATCGTTGTTTGAAAAGCAGCCGACGGAAGCGGCGGCGTTGCGCGCGGAGTTTGCGCGCTCGGGCGGCGTGGGCGTGCAATCGGCCGACGGCTACGCCGGCCTGCGAGGACAACTGCCGCCGCAGGAGAAACG
>JAHFTG010000160.1 GCA_023269455.1 Opitutaceae bacterium
ATTATCGTATCAAGCTGCCGGTCTTTGAAGGCCCCCTCGATCTCCTCCTTTTTCTCATCAAGAAAAACGAGATCGGCATCTACGACATCAACATCGAGTCCGTCACCCGCCAATACATCGACGTCCTGCACTCCATGCAGCAGCTCGATCTCGAGATCGCCGGCGAATTTTTCGTCATGGCCGCCACGTTGATGGAGATCAAAAGCCGCATGCTCCTCCCCCGCGGCCAGGCCGCCGTCGATCCCGATGCCGGCGACGACGAGATGGACCCGCGCTGGGAACTCGTCCACCAGCTCCTCCAATACAAAAAATTCAAGGAAGCCGCCGCCAAGCTCGACGAACTCGCCGTCTTCCAACGCGACCTCCTCGCCCGCCACGTCCCCGTCCTCGCCGAGCGCGAATCCGACCGCCCCCTCAAAAGCACCGACCGCATCGAACTCTGGAACGCCTTCAACATCGTCCTCCGCCGCCTCGCCGAAAAACTCGTCGTCGGCCAGATCCAGGACGAGCAGATCACCGTCTCCGACAAGATGGAGGAGCTCCTTGAGCTCACCCGCACCCGCAAGACCTTCATCTTCTCCGAGCTGTTCACCGGCCCCGTAACCGTGCGCGTGCTCGTGGCCACCTTTCTCGCCGTCCTCGAACTCACCCGCCTGCGCAAGCTTCGCGTCCGGCAGGACGATTCCTTCACCGACATCGTATGCAGCGCGGTCGAAGACGAACCCGCCAAAATCGAAAACCCGCTTGAAACACCGGCCGAAGCCAGCACGTTGTCCCCGTGAGCAAAAAACCGACCAAACCCTCGCGCAAAGCCCCGGCCAAGACGGCCGCCTTGCTCGGCGTCGGCCTCGACAACGAAGACGGCCACAAACGCGTCACCAAGGGCGAACAGTTCATTCTCGTCGGCGGCTCCGAGGAAACCCACGGCCGCATGACCGAGACCACCCTCAAGACCTTCGAAGAGCTCAAGCGCCGCGACAAGCACCTCGCGACCGTCGATCCGCGCGAACTCGCGGAAATCGTCCACCACTCAACCCCCAGATAAATCAACCCCATGGATAACTCCGATTACCGCCCCATTCCCGGCCAGACCCCGCTCAAACTTCCACCCAAAGTGGAGACGATCACGCCCGAGGAGCCCGAAGCCCCCGAACCGGTCAGCGCGCCCGCCGCCTTTACGCCCGCGCCCGCTCCGGTCATCGTCAACAAGCTTCCCCCTGCTCCCAAATTCGTTTCGCCGATGCCCAAGATCGAGGAATCGTCCGATGAGATTCCCGCCTTCCTCCCCGTGATCGCAGGCATCGCCACCGTCGTCACCCTCGCCTTTGCCGTCCTCATTTATCTAAAACGCTAACACTCATGTCCGACAAAATCGCCCACCTGAATTCCGACACCTTCAAGACCGCCATCGCCTCGTCCGCCCCCGTCCTCGTGGACTTCTGGGCTCCGTGGTGCGGCCCTTGCAAGGCCATCGCCCCCATCCTCGAAGAGCTCGCCACCGAGCTCGACGGCAAGGTGACGATCACCAAGGTCAACGTGGACGACAACGACACCATCGCCTCCGAATACGGCGTCCGCGCGATCCCCACGATGCTCCTCTTCAAAGACGGCAAGCTCGTCGAGACGCTCGTCGGCATGATGCCCAAAGCCGCCCTCAAGGAAAAGTTGCTCGCTAAGATCTGAAGCTCTTCCCCTCCGTCCTTCCCCCAAAACCCGTCGCGTCACTGCGGCGGGTTTTTTATTCGCCGAAAAGCAGCCCGGCGGAAACTATCACTGCGTAGAAAGCCAGATAAAGCCCGGTTGCCCCCAGCAGTTCGATCAACTCGCCTGGAGTTTTTGCCCCCGCCAGACGCCGTGCTTGCCAGACACCCGCCACCGCCGTCACCAGCACAACCGTCGCCGTCACTGACGGGTGCCAGCCGTGCAGCCCGACCACCAAAACCGCTGCGCACGCCACGAGATGCCCGACCGCAAACTGCGCGCGGGCAAAGCCGCGTCCAAACCGCACCACGAGCGTGCGCTTGCCCGCCTTCGCATCGGTTTCCACGTCGCGGTAATTGTTCACCACGAGAATATTCGCCGCGAGCGCGCCGATGCCCGCCCCGATTAGCAAGACCTCGCCCGTCACCAATCCGGTTTGCACGAAATACGTCGTGCTCACCGCCACCAAGCCGAAGAATACAAACACAAAAACGTCGCCGAGACCGTTATACCCGAGCGGATACGGCCCGCCGGTGTAGGCGACTCCGCACACGATACTGGCCACGCCGATGATCAGCAACGGCCAGCCTCCGTAACCCAGCAGCGTGAGCCCGGCCAGAAAAGCGAGGGCGAATACCCCGATCATGGACCGCCGCATGACGGCGGGTGACACGAGCCCCGCTGCCACCGCCCGGCGCGGCCCCACCCTCTCCGCCGTGTCCGCCCCTTTGATGTAATCGTAGTAATCGTTGGCGAAATTCGTCCCGATCTGGATGAGCAACGCAAAAACCAGGCACGCCAGCGCGGCGGGCGCATCAAACAAACCGTCCCGCAATGCCAGCGCCGAAGCCACCAGCACCGGCGAGACCGCCGCAGGCAGCGTGCGCGGACGGGCGGCTTCCGCCCAGACCAACCACGCCGCTTGACGATCACGCGCAGCCATGGACTCAGGCTTTCTTGGACCTGCTCCGGGCTTTTTTATTAAGCTGCACTAGGCGCCGGTTGGTCATCGCACTCAATAGCACCGGAATCGCGGCAAGCACGGCGGCCAGAATAAGATTCCGCAGCGGGGTTTCGTGCGAAAGCACGCGACCAAATACCAGCTCAAGCCCGGCGAAAACCATCAGGAAAATCCCTGCGGACGGCAGCAGGAGATTGAGCACCCAAATCGTCACACAGGCAAACAGCGCGGCCTGCCAGCCGATCAGTCCGAAGCTGAGCCCAAGGATGAAAAACACAGGCGCCACCAATCGGAATCGTTTCTGCACGCGCACCGTCTGGATGAAAACCGCCACCGCGAGCACCGCGCATTGAATAATAAAAATCGTGTTCCCAGTGCCCTTGGGCGCGCCTGAAGCGACTTCGAAGCAAACCAGACAAAGCCCGATGCTCCCCGCCACCGCCCGAAGCAAGTCCACCCAATTGCGCGGCTTGGGGAACTCCTCGCGCAACTTGAGCGAAACGTCGTTGGCTTCGCGATGATCCTTGTCGGTCGGCGGACGCGTCGGAAGGGAAACCATCTTCTTCCCGGTACGCAGCCACTGGCGGGGAAACCAAAGCAACAAAACGGCGATGAGCAGCAGCCAGATATGAACGATCACGTGAGGATAAAAATGGCCGTCACTGAACGCGCGCGGGGCCGCGATGTCAAAGGATCATCCCGGCGCCCACCGTGGCGTTGGTGAATTCGTCGATGAGGATGAAACTGCCCGTGCTGCGGTTGCGCTGGTAGGTGTCGCAGATGAGCGGCGTGGCGGTGCGCAGGAGGATACGTCCGATGTCGTTCATGCCGATGTCGAGATCGCCCTCGGCTTTGTGGAGGGTGTTGATGTTTATTTTATAGCGCACGGCCTTGAGCACGCACTTCGCCTCGCGGGTGGTATGGCGGATGATGTATTTGCCGCCGGGCTGGATTTTTTTCTCCGAGAACCAGCAGATCATCGCCTCGATATCCTGGGTGACTTGAGGAGGATTATTGGCCTTCGTAATGGTGTCGCCGCGCGAGACGTCGATCTCGTCGGCGAGCGTGACGACGACGGACATGGGCGCGAACGCCTCGGCCAGTTCGCCGTCGGGGCCGTGCAGGGATTTGATGGTCGAGGTGAGGCCCGAGGGCTGCGCGACGATCTCGTCGCCCGGCTTGAAAACGCCGCCGGCGACGCGGCCCGCGAAGCCGCGAAAATCGTGGTGCTCGTCGGTGTTGGGCCGAATCACGGTCTGCACGGGCAGGCGCGCGTCGATGTGGTTGGAATCACTGCCGATGTAAACGGTCTCCAGAGTGTAAAGCAAAGGGCTGCCCTGATACCACGGCATGTTGGTGGAACGATCCACCACGTTGTCGCCATGCAGCGCGCTGATGGGAATGAACTTGATGTCGGGAATCTCCAGCCGCGACGCGAACTCGGTGTAGGTGGCGACGATCTCGTTGAAACGCGCCTCGGACCAATCCACGAGGTCCATCTTGTTGACGCACACGACGACGTGCGGGATGCGCAGGAGCGACGCGATGAAGGAGTGGCGGCAGGTCTGCTCGATGACGCCCTTGCGCGCATCGATGAGGATGATCGCGAGGTTCGCGGTCGATGCGCCGGTCACCATGTTGCGCGTGTATTGGATGTGGCCGGGTGTGTCGGCCACGATGAACTTGCGGCGCGGGGTCGCGAAATAGCGGTAGGCCACGTCGATCGTGATGCCTTGCTCGCGCTCGGCGCGAAGGCCGTCGGTGAGCAGCGAAAGATTCAGGTGTTCCTCACCACGCTTCTCCGTCGCCTGCTCGATGGCTTCCAACTGGTCGTCAAAGATGGCCTTGGAGTCGTAGAGGAGACGCCCGATCAAGGTGGATTTGCCGTCGTCCACGCTGCCCGCCGTGGTGAAACGGAGCAGGTCCATGGAAAGGTAGTGCTGGTCGGTGTGCTGATGGGCGGGAGCGGTCATGTTTAACGGAGAAGAAATCGAAATTTTTGAAGTCATAAGAAAACCCGGCGGCTCTCTTAGAAATAGCCCGCTTTCTTGCGGTCTTCCATCGCGGTTTCGGAACGCTTGTCGTCGGCACGGGTGCCGCGCTCGGTCTGGCGCGCGGAGGCGACTTCCTGGATGACCTCGCCGAGATTCGAGGCGTCGGACTCGACCGCACCGGTGCAGGTGCTGTCGCCCACCGTGCGGTAGCGCACGCGCTTGGTCTCGTAGCGTTCGCCTTCGAGCAACGTGATGTGCGGCGACTTGGCGAGGAGCACGCCGTTGCGATTCACCACCTCGCGGTCGTGCGCGAAATAGATCGACGGGATGGCGAGGTTTTCACGGGCGATGTATTGCCACACGTCCATCTCGGTCCAGTTGGAGAGCGGGAACACGCGGAAATGTTCGCCCACATTTTTGCGGCCGTTGAAGAGATTCCAGAGCTCGGGGCGCTGGTTCTTCGGGTCCCACTGGCCGAACTCGTCGCGGTGCGAGAAGAAGCGTTCCTTGGCACGGGCCTTTTCCTCGTCGCGGCGGGCGCCGCCGAGGCACGCGTCGAAACGGAACTCCTCGATGGTATCGAGCAGCGTGATCGTCTGGAGACCGTTGCGCGAAGGATTCGGACCTTTCTCCTCCTGGGCGCGACCGGCCTTGATAGAGTCGGCGACGTAACGGACGGTGAGGCGGCCACCGGTCTCCTTGGCGAGGTAGTCGCGGAAGGCGATGGTCTCGTCGAAATTATGCCCGGTATCGACGTGGACCAGCGGGAACGGGTATTTCGCCGGGGCAAACGCCTTCTGGGCGAGACGCACCATGACGATGGAGTCTTTGCCGCCCGAAAAAAGCAGCGCGGGCCGCTCAAACTGCGCGGCAACTTCACGCATGATAAAGATCGCCTCGTGCTCGAGCTGGGAAAGGTGGGTGAGATTATAGGAACTCATTTCTGAAAATGGATAAGGGACGAAACGAT
>JAHFTG010000019.1 GCA_023269455.1 Opitutaceae bacterium
TGTGGAGGCAGTTGGAGCGATGGAGATCGCGCTGGCGGCGTTAAAGCTGGGTGCGGGCCGCGTGAAGGCCGAGGACGCGGTGGATCATGCGGTGGGCTTCAGCGCGCTGGTGAAAACCGGCTGGCGTGTGCCGCCGGGCGGCGTGATCGCGGTGGTGCATGCGAACGACGAGGCGCAGCTCGCGTTGGCGCAGGCAAGCGTGGCACAGGCGATCCGTTTCAGCGCGGAGCCGGTGCAGGCTCCGCGACTGGTGGACGAGGTGATCGGGTGACGTCGGCGACGCTCAGGCCTGCTCCATCTCGGTCAGCTTGGCGGCGGCGTCCTCCCACTCGGCGGTGGCCTTGGTGACGAGGTTGACGGTCGCGCTCAGTTCCAGGTTGAGGTGATGGAATTTGCCTTTGTCGGCGTAGGTCTCGGGCGATTCCAGCGCGGCGGTGATCTCGGACTGCTTCGTTTCCAGATCGACGACTTTCTTTTCGAGGACGCCGACGTGTTCGCGGAATTTGCGGATTTCGTTGGCGCTGGGTTTTGACTTCACCACGCCCGAGGGGACGGGGGCGGCGGCTTTTTTGGCATCGGCCTGCTTGGGGCGGTTGTCGGTGAGGCCCGAGGTGAGGGCGGCGCGGGCGTCGGTGGACTTCGATTTATCCAGGTAATAATCGTAGTCGCCGTAGTAGTGGGTGAGCTTGCCGCTGTGAACGTGGAGGACGTTTTTCGCGAGGGCCTTGATGAAGTGAACGTCGTGGCTGATGAAGATGAGCGTGCCTTCGTAGCTCTTGAGCGCGTGGACCAAGGCGTCGATCGACTGGATGTCCAAGTGGGTCGTAGGCTCGTCCATGAGGAGGAGATTCGGCGGCTTCACGAGGATGCGGGCGAGGGCGAGGCGGGTTTTCTCGCCGCCGGAGAGGACGGAGACGGGTTTGTGGACGTCGTCTTTGCGGAAGAGGAAGGCACCGAGAATCGCGCGAGCCTGCTGCTCGGTGAGCTGATTTTCGTTGGTGCGCAGCTCCATCACGTTTTCGAACACCGTCGCGTCGGGGTTCAAGTTATCGAGGCGGTTCTGGGCGAAGTAACCGGGGACGACGTTGCTGCCGAGTTCGCGTTCGCCGCCCTGGATCGGGATGACGCCGGCGAGGATTTTGAGGAGGGTGGATTTGCCGGCGCCGTTGGGACCGATGAGGACGATGCCTTGGCCGCGCTCGGCGGTGAAGTTGAGGTCTTTATAGACGACGTAATCGCCGTAGGCCTGCTTAACGTGTTCGAGTTCGATGACCTTCAGGCCGGAGCGCGGAGGCTGCGGGAACTTGAAGTTCATCTTCTTCAGTTCTTCGGTGGGCTCTTCGACGGCGACTTCCTTGAGGCGCTCGATTTGTTTCTCCTTGGATTTCGCGCGGGAGGCCATCGAGGCCTTGGCGCCGAAGCGGTCAACGAAGACCTGGAGATGGGCGATCTCGCGCTGCTGGTTCTTGAAGGCGGCGGCCTGCTGGTGCTTGCGGGCTTCTTTTTCGACGAGGAAGTTGTCGTAGTTGCCGTGGTAATAGTGGAGTGAACCGGCGCGAAGTTCGAGCATGCCGGTGCAGAGGGCGTTGAGGAAGGCGCGATCGTGGGAGATAACGACGAGGCCGCCGGGATAACGCGTCAGATAATCCTGGAACCAGAGGAGGGCTTCGAGATCGAGATGGTTGGTAGGCTCGTCGAGGAGGAGAAGAGCGGGTTCGGCGACGAGGAGGCGGGCGAGGTGGGCGCGCATGACCCAGCCGCCGGAGAAGGTTTTCGCGAGCTTGTCGGCGTCGTCGGTCTTGAAGCCGAGGCCGTCGAGGATTTTGCGGGCGCGGGGTTCGAGCGTGTAGTCGATGTCGTAGTCGTCATCGGTGGGCTCGAGTTTTTTGCCGCTGGTGGCGATGTGGAGGATCGTCTCGTCGCCGGCGGGGGCGGATTCCTGCGGGAGGTAGCCGAAGTCGGCGCCGCGTTCCCACTCGATGGTGCCGGTGTCGGGTTTTTCTTCGCCGAGGATGAGGCCGAAGAGGGTGGACTTGCCTGCGCCGTTGGGGCCGATCAGGCCGAGGCGGTCCGTGCGGGCGATGAAGAGGGACACATCCGAGAAGAGTTCGCGGGTGCCATAGGACTTTGAGACGTCGGCGATCGTTAACATGAGAACGGGACACCCAAACGGCGCATGGGAGCGGGGTCAATGCCGCCGATGGACCGTTTCCCGAGAGTTACGAATGCGCGACGGCTGGATTTTTGTGGCGTAGGCTTTCGGAGCCGCTGTAAGTCTGGAGGCCACTTTTATGAAGAAAGCCAAGCTCCAGAAGCGTCCCGAGGACATCAACGCCAAGCTCGCCGCCAAAAAAGGCCCGATCTCGCAGTTCATCGCCCACAACTACCGTCACTTCAACGCCGCCGCGCTGCTCGACTCCGCGAAGGGCTACGAGGACCACCTCAAGGCCGGCGGCAAGATGCTCGTCACGCTCGCGGGCGCCATGTCCACCGCCGAGCTTGGCCTCACGCTCGCCGAGATGATTCGCGCCGACAAGGTCCACGCGATCGTCTGCACGGGCGCGAATTTGGAGGAGGATATTTTCAACCTCGTCGCCCACGATTATTACGAGCGTGTTCCCAGCTACCGCGACCTCACCGCCGCCGATGAGCAGGCGCTGCTCGACCGCCACATGAACCGCGTGACCGACACGTGCATCCCCGAGGGCGAGGCCATGCGCCGCATCGAGGCGGCCGTCGCCGAGGAGTGGATCGCCGCCGACGAGTCCGGCCAGCGCTTCTTCCCGCACGAGTTCATGTATAAAATTCTTCGCTCCGGTAAGCTGAAGAAGATGTATCAGATCGACCCGAAAAATTCGTGGATGCTCGCCGCCTGCGAGAAGAACCTCCCGATCATCGTCCCCGGCTGGGAAGACGCGACGCTGGGCAACATGTTTGCCGGTCGTGTGATCACCGGCGAAATCAAGAACGTCCACACCGTGCGCACCGGCATCGAATACATGACCGTGCTGGCCGAGTGGTATACGAAGACCGCCAAGCTCCTCAAAAACGGCGAAGGCTCCATCGGTTTCTTCCAGATCGGCGGCGGCATTGCCGGCGACTTCCCGATCTGCGTCGTGCCCATGCTCCACCAGGATCTCGGCCGCCGCGAAGTGCCGCTCTGGGGTTATTTCTCGCAGATCAGCGACTCGACCACGTCCTACGGCAGCTACTCCGGCGCGGTGCCGAACGAGAAAATCACCTGGGGCAAGCTCGGCCAGAAGACTCCGAAGTTCATCGTTGAGAGCGACGCGACCATCGTGGCCCCGCTGATCTTCAGCTGGGTGCTCGGCAAGTAAGCGGACGGGCGTCGAACGAGCGGAATTTTTAACGCGAAGAACGCAAAGAGCCGCGAAGGTCTGATCAACGAATCAAGTTTCCATTCAAAGCCGCACCGATGCAGGTGCGGCTTTTTCGTGACCGTCGCAAGCAGCGGGCGAAGCGGACCGCGCTTTGGCCTTGCTCAGGCCGTCGCCAGTTTCAGCAGGCTGGCGGCGGTGGCGCGGGCGGCGTGCGCGGGGGCCGTGGTCTGTGTGGCGTGGGCGGCGACGATGGCGCCGTCGATCAAGAGGCTGAGGGTGTTCGCCAGCGCGGCCGGATCTTTGGCGCCGGCGGCGGCGCAGAGGTTGGTGAGGGCGGCCTGAATGGCTATTTTATGGCGCCAGGCGGTTTGATGGATCGGGTGGGTAGGCTCTGGGTATTCACTGAGCGCGCGGATAAAGACGCAGCCTTTAAAGCCCTCGGATGCGAACCAGCCTTCGAGCCAATCGAAGACGGCGAGCAGGCGCGCCACTGGATCGGGACCGGCGGCATCGACCCTGGCCGCGATGGACTCGCGGAACTCGCGGTCGCGTTTTTCGAGGATGGCGATGATCAACTCCTCCTTGGACGCGAAGTGGTTGTAGAGGGTCATCTTGGCCACGCCGGCCTCGGCCAAAATCGTGTCGATGCCGACCACGCGCAGGCCGTCGCGATAAAAAAGCCGCCAAGCCGTGGCCATCAGGTGGTCGCGTTTGGGGGAAGAAATCTCGGTGGCTGCCATGCCATTACGCTGGGGAACGCTTCGTGAAACGCAATAAAATAGACAGGTCTGTATATTTTATGCTTGCACAAGAATAGACAGGTCTGTCTTGTGCTTTGTGTCGGCAGGCCAAAACGGCCGGACGACATCTGAAAATCCTTAAATCCAAACCTGTCATGAAACTCGCCATCATTATCCTGTCCGATCCTAAGTCCGGTTCCGAAGAAGCCCTCGGACGTGTTTTCAACGCGCTCGCCGTCGCCCAAGAGTCGCTGCAAGCCGGCGACGAGGTCGAAGTCGTTTTCAACGGTGCCGGCACCCGCTGGCCGGCAGAATTGAGCAAAGTTTCCCACCCCGCTAATGGCCTCTACAACGCCGTCCGCGAAGCCGTGAAAGGCGCGTCGTGCGGTTGCGCGGCGGTTTTCGGCGCGACGAAGGACGTCGAGGCGTGCGGTCTACCGCTGCTCAAGGACAAGGCGCTCGCCGGCACGCCGGGCCTCTCGGACATCCGCCGCTACCTTGCCGACGGCTGGCAGACGTTGGTTTTCTAAACACACGTCCCGCGCATCGAAACGTAATCACCTTCAATCACCATGGCCCAAGGTTATCTCGACAGACTCGTCACGCCGGCGGTCGCGCAAGCGCAGGCCCGATACTTTGGCCATGCGATGGTCGCCAACGCGGGTGAGAATTCTCATGCGTCCGATCCATTGGGAGAAGACGAGCGCGGGTTCATCGCGACACGCGACAGTTTTTATATGGCGACCGTGAGCGAGAGCGGCTGGCCCTACATCCAGCATCGCGGCGGCCGGCCGGGGTTTTTGCGCGTCCTCGGGCCGGCGTCGCTCGCGTTCGCCGACTACAAGGGCAACCGCCAGATGCTCTCGACGGGCAACCTTGCGGCGCAGGACCGCGTATCGCTTTTCCTTATGGATTATCCGCAGCGCACGAGGTTGAAAATCCTCGGTCACGCCCGCGTGGTGGACGCCCGCGAACACCCTGAACTCGTCGAACAACTCGCCGAGCCCGAGGCGCGCCGCCTGGTTGAACGTCTCTACCTGATCGACGTCGTTTCCTTCGATTGGAACTGTCCGAAATACATCACACCCCGCTACACGGCGGCCGAAGTCGCCGAGGCGGTCGCGCCGCTCCGCGCACGCATCGCCGAACTCGAAGCCCAACTTAAAACCAAAATATAAAATGAACCCGCGTCCCCCGCTTCCGCCCTTCACCGAAGAAACCGCCCGCCAAAAAATCCAGGCCGCCGAAGACGCCTGGAACAGTCGCGATCCCGAACGCGTGTCGCTCGCCTACACGGCCGACACCGAGTGGCGCAACCGTTCGGAGTTTGTGAACGGTCGCGCGGCGGTCGTCGAATTCCTGCGCGGCAAATGGGAGCGCGAGCTCGACTACCGCCTGCGCAAGGAGCTCTGGGCGTTTCGCGACAACCGCATCGCGGTGCGCTTTGAGTATGAGTTTCACGATGCCGCCGGCCAATGGTGGCGTGCGTATGGCAACGAGAACTGGGAGTTCGACGAGTTCGGATTCATGCGCCGCCGCTTCGCCAGCATTAACGACCTCAAGATCACCGAGGCCGACCGCAAGTTCCGCTGGGAGCGTCCCGTCTGAAACCGAGAGCTTCGCGCCCGCCAGTCTCCATCCCTTTGCCGTCGGATTCTCCGGCGGATCATTAACAAAACCAGAAAACGAAAGATATCATCATGTCCCGCATCATCGCCCTCGATCCCTCCCAAGCCACCGGTAAGAATGCCGAACTTTTTTCCGCCGTGAAGTCCAAGCTCGGCGTCGTCCCCAATCTCATGCGCACCCTAGGAAACTCGCCGGCGGCGCTCGAAGCCTACCTCGGTTTCAGCGGCACGCTCGCCCACGGCGTGCTTCCGGCCAAGGTCCGCGAACAACTCGCTCTGACCATCGGCGAGACCAACGCCTGCGATTACTGCCTCGCCGCGCACAGCCTGCTTGGCAAAGGCGCGGGACTCTCCGCCGACGCGATCATCGACGCGCGCCGCGTTCACGCGGTCGAACCCAAGACCGATGCGCTACTCAAGTTTGCCGCTGCCGTCGTGGGGGCTCGCGGGCTCGTGTCCGACGACACGCTGGCTGCGGTGCGCGCCGCCGGTGCAAGCGACGCCGAGATCATCGAGGTCGTGGCGCACGTCGCGCTCAATACCCTGACTAACTACACCAACCATATCGCGCAGACCGCGATCGATTTCCCGAAGGCTCCCGCGCTCCCGGCCGCAATCTGAGTATTGGTTGTTTCACGTGATCGGATCACCGTGCGGCGATTGCCATAATCGCTTTGCGTTCAGGTGGGCTTGGGCGAGATTTTGACGTAATGCCCAACGCCCTCGCCGCCGAAAAATCGCCCTATCTGCTTCAACACGCCGACAATCCCGTCGCGTGGATGCCGTGGGGCGAGGCGGCGTTTGCCAAGGCCCGCTCGGAACAGAAGCCGATCTTTCTGAGTATCGGCTACTCGACCTGCCATTGGTGTCATGTGATGGCGCACGAATCGTTTGAAAACGACGCCATCGCCACGCTGCTGAACGAGCATTTCGTCTCCATCAAAGTGGACCGCGAGGAGCGGCCCGACGTGGACAAGGTTTACATGACCTACGTGCAGGCGATGACCGGCCACGGCGGCTGGCCGCTTTCCGCGTGGCTCACGCCCGAGTTGAAGCCGTTTTTTGGCGGCACGTATTTCCCGCCGGAGGACCGGCAGGGGCGCATGGGTTTCCCGTCGCTGCTCAATGCCATCGCGAAGGGCTGGGCGACGGATCGCGCCAAGCTTGTCGCCGAAGGCGACCGGGTGATCGCGGTGTTAAGCGAACATCGCGACCAGCGTGCGCCGGACGAAACCGGCGTGCCCGACCTGCACGACACCGGCGGCGCGGCGTTTGAGAAATGCTTCGAGTATTTCAACGAGAGCTTCGATGCGCAAAACGGCGGCTTCGGCGGCGCGCCCAAGTTCCCGCGCGCTTCGAATCTCAATTTTCTGTTCCGGGCGGCGGCGATTCAGGGCGTGGCTTCCGAAGCGGGCCAAGAGGCGGTGAAAATGGCGACGACCACGCTGCAACGCATGGCCGAGGGCGGCATCCACGATCATGTGGGCGGCGGCTTTCACCGCTACTCCGTGGATGACGCGTGGTTCGTGCCGCATTTCGAAAAGATGCTCTACGACCAGGCGCAGATCGCGGTGAACGCCCTCGACGCGCACGTGGCGGCAGGCGATGAACGCTTCGCTTGGTTGGCTCGCGGTATTTTTGACTACACGCTGCGCGATCTCGCGGCGCCGGGCGGGGCGTTTTTCTCGGCGGAGGACGCGGACTCGCTGCTCGAACACGGCAAGCCGGAGCACGCGGAGGGCGCGTTCTATGTGTGGACGCGCGACGAAGTCGTCGCGTTGCTCAAAAACGACGCGGCTTTTTTCTGTGACCACTACGGCGTCGCGGCCGAGGGCAATGTGCCGATGTCGCTCGATCCGCAAAATGAGTTCACGGGGAAAAACATTCTCAAGCAGCGGCGTTCGCTGAGTGAAACCGCGCAGCGGCACGGGTTCACGCCGGCGTTTGCGGTGGAGGTGTTGGTGTCGTCGTTGGAAAAACTGCGCGCGGTGCGGGCGCAGCGTCCGCGTCCGCATCTCGACGACAAGATCATCACGGCGTGGAACGGGTTGATGATCTCCGCGCTGGCGCGCGGAGCGGTTTCAACGGCGGAGTGTCTGGCGGACAAGCGCGAGTTTTACCGCGATGCGGCGGTGCGCGCGGCGGAGTTCATCCAGCGTGAACTCTATGACGAGGCGCGGGGCATTCTCTATCGTTGCCACCGTGAAGGGCGCGGCGCGAACGAGGGTTTTGCGGAGGATTACGCGTATTTTATCGGCGGGTTGCTCGATCTCTACGAGGCGACGTTCGACGTGCGCTGGCTCCAGTGGGCTGAGCGGCTTCAACGGACGATGGATGCATTGTTTTGGGACGAGGCAGGGGGCGGTTATTTCAACTCACGGGCGGACGATGTGAGCATCGTGCTGCGGTTGAAGGAGGATTACGACGGCGCGGAGCCTTCGCCGAATTCGGTGGCGGCGGCGAATCTGCTGCGGCTGGCGGCGATTTTTCACGATGATGCGCTGCGCAGTCGCGCGCGGCGGACGATCGAGGCGTTGCGTGGCCAGTGGGCGAAGACGCCGCAGGCGTTGCCGGAGCTGTTATGCGCGGTCGAGCGGGCACTGGACGTGCCGTGCCAGGTGGTGATCGCGGGTGATCCGCAAAAGGCCGATTTTCAAGGGCTGGCCGCGACGGTGATCGGGAGGTTTGGGCCGCGTCGGGCGGTGCTAGCGGCCGATGGAGGAGAGGGCCAGCGCTGGCTGGCGGAGCGGGCGCCGTGGTTGGCCGAGATGAGACCGGTTGACGGGCGGGCGGCGGCGTATGTGTGCGTTGGCCAGACGTGCCAGGCACCGGTCAGCACCCCCGAACTCCTGCGCGGATTATTGGTCCAAAATTGAATGGTTCCGAGCGGTGATGAATGGACTTCCATCAAAGACGCCGCTCTAGTGGCGGGGTTGGATTCAACTGCAAAGCCATCGCGCGCCCCTCTTTGGTTGTCCATTCCCGGCATGATGCTCATGGCATTGGCGGTCGTGGTGCTTCTGTTTTGGGCCACGGGGAGTAGCGCTAAGATGGTGCTTTCGGCCAATGAGACGCCGATGGTGGTAAACACGGCGCTTTGTTTTTTTGTCATCGGGGTGGGATTTTTAGCCAAGGTATCGGACAGGCTTGGCGTGACGCGGATCGCGGGCGTGGCCGTGGCCCTGATCGCATTGGCGAACGGGTTTGAACATGCGACCGGCCAGAACCTGGGCATCGATGAATTTTTATTCAGCGGTGGCGGCGGGACTTTTCCGGGGCGGATGTCGGTTCCTGCGGCGGGGGTAATTTTTTTTGCCGGGATCGGAGTGTTTTTTTTGGGCATGCGCCAGCCGTGGACACGTCTTCTCGGGTTGCTGGCCGGGTTGATCATGGCGGTGGCGTTTGTGGGGTTGTGCGGCTATCTCACGGGGTTATCGGTGGCGTATTCCTGGGGGCAGCCGATTCACATGGCGCTGCTTACTTGTCTGGGGCTGTTGATCATTGCGGCGGGGCTCTTCGGCTGGACGCTGGCCGGTTCGCGCGGGCAGGGCGGGGTGGAGCAGAGTCTGATGCCGTTTTTCATTACGGCGGGGGCGGTTTGTGTGGTGGTGGCCTTCATCTCCTTCGCGAGCATCCGGCTTCAGGAAAAAATGACCGACTGGGTGGGGCATACCGAGCGAGTCATCACCACGGTCAACGTGATGGAGCTGCGTATCTCGCAGATCGAGTCGGCCGTGCGCGGCTATGTGATCACCGGCGATAAGAGCTATCTCGATGGCCGCCAGGAAAAGGCGGCGGACGCCCGGGAGAAACTGGAGGCGTTGCGCGTGCTGGTCATGGACGATCCCGTGCAGGTTGCCCGGGTGGTCGCCCTTCTTCCTGTAGTAAACGCGAAAATCGCCCGCAACGATGCGGTGTTCGCCTCCTGCCTGGCCGGGGACCAGGCGGCCGCCGCCGCGATTATTTCCAACAAAGCCGGCCAGAGCATGACCAAGGAAATCCGTCGCATCACGGGGGATATCGAGAGCGAAGAGCGGAAGCTGCTCACTTTGCGGGAAAGGGCGGCCATGCGGTCCGCACGCCAGACGCGCGGGGTGATTTTATTGGGTGGCAGTCTTACGCTCGGGTTGCTCGCTGCGGCCTTGTTCATCGTTCGACGAAACACGAAAGCCCGCGGTCTCGCGGAGGAGGCGCTACAGGCGTTGAATCAACGGCTCAATCAGCAGGTGCATGAGCGGACGACCGCGCAAGCCGAGTTGCAGGGTGTGCTGAACGGCACCGATTACAGCATCATCGAGACTGATGTTTCCGGGCGCGTGCTGCTGTTCAACAAGGGCGCTGAAAAGATGCTGGGCTACACGCAGGCGGAGATGATCGGACGGACTAAGACTGCGGAGCTCCTTCACGACGCCGCCGAAGTGGCGGCCCGCGCGGCGGAACTCGCCGCGCAGCTCGGCCGCCCGGTGGAGGCGAGCCTGGAGGCTTTCACGGCCCGTGCGCGCATGGGGGAAACGGACGTGCGGGAGTGGACCTATGTACGCAAGGATGGAGGCCGGATTCCGGTGCTGCTCTCTGTCACCGGCCTGCGTGACGAGACAGGTGAGGTCACGCGTTTCCTCGGCGTGGCCGCCGACCTGAGCGCGTTGAAGCAAGCCGAACAACGGGCGCGTGCGCTGGAGTTGAAATTCCGTTCTGCGGTCGATGCGAGTGTGGACGCTTTCTATCTGATGGAAGCGGTGAGGGACGAGGCGGGCATGGTGGTGGATTTCACCATAACCGATGTGAATGACCTGGGGGCAAAGCGCATCAAGCTGCCGCGGGCGGAGGTTATCGGACGTCGCATGCAATCGTTCGGCGTCCAGCCGAACAGACGCACGATTCTGGAGAGTTATACGAGGGTGCTTGAAACGGGCGTGCCGTGGGATGATGAAGTCGAAGTCGTCACGCTGGACGGCGGGAAGGCGTGGCGCCGCCTGATGGTCGTTCCGGTGGCCGGCGGCATCGCGGTGTGGTCGCACGACGTCACCGCGCGCAAGCGGGACGAGACGGCGCTACGGACGAGCGAGGAGCAGTTCCGAAACGCCTTCGACTTCGCCGGCATCGGCATGGCGATCGTGGGGCTCGACGGAGGCTGGGTGCGCGTGAACACGGCGCTCTGCGAGATCATCGGCTACGATGAGCGCACGCTGCTCGCGAAGACCTTTCTGGACATCACGCATCCCGCCGATCTCGACGCCGACCTCGACCATGTGCGCTCGTTGCTCGCGGGAGAGGTGCGCTTTTATACGATGGAAAAACGCTATTTTCATCGCGAGGGCCATGTCGTGTGGGTGCGGCTCACCGCGTCGATCGTGCGGGACGATACCGGCACGCCGCTGCATTTCGTTTCGCAGATCGAGGACATCACCGAGCGGAAAATGCTCGCTGAAAACCTCGCGAAGGCCCGCGACGAGGCGCTGGCCGCATCGCGCATGAAATCGGAGTTCCTCGCCAACATGAGCCACGAGATCCGCACGCCGATGAACGGCATCATCGGCATGTCCGGCCTGCTCATGGATACGGAGCTCACCATCGAGCAGCGCGAGATGGGGAACGTGATCCAGCACAGCGCCGAGGGGCTGCTCAACATCATCAACGACATCCTCGATTTCTCAAAGATCGAGGCGGGCAAGCTCCGCATCGAGCCCACGGAATTCGATCTGCGCGAGGTGGTCGAGGAGACGCTCGCACTGCTCGCGCCACGCGCCCACGAGAAGGGGGTGGAGCTGATCTGCGACTTCGACGACCGGCTCGCGCATCATCTGCTGGGCGACGCCGGCCGGCTGCGGCAGGTGCTCATCAATCTCGTGGGCAATGCCGTGAAATTCACCGAACGGGGCGAAGTGCAGGCCCGCGTGAGCCTGGTGCGGGAGAATCCCACCGAGGTCACTTTCCGCTGCGAAGTGGACGACACCGGCGTCGGTATTCTGCCCGAGGCGCAGACGATTCTTTTTCAGCCGTTCACGCAGGCCGACGGCACCACGACGCGTCGTTTTGGAGGCACGGGACTCGGGCTGGCCATCTCGCGGCAGTTGATCGGGCTGATGGGCGGCGAGATCGATTTCGAAAGCGAGGCGGGGCGCGGTTCCAAATTCTGGTTTGAACTCTCGCTTAAACGCTCGGCGACGAGCGTGGAAGTAGCGGAGCGCCGCCTGCCGCCCGGCCTGCGTGCGCTGGTCGTTGATGACAACGGCACCAATCGTCGCATCCTTGCCGCCCAGCTCGGTTCGTTTGGGATCGAGGTCGAGATGCTGGCCGATCCGACGCGGTTTCTCCCCGGGCTCATCGAGCGGCGCGCAGCCGGCGCACCCTTCGATGTGGGCGTGCTTGACTGGAATATGCCGCAGCTCGATGGCCTCGATCTCGCGCTCCAGATCCGCGCGCGTCCCGAGTTCACCCATCTGCCGCTGATCATGCTTTCCTCCGCCGGGCATCTGGCGAACCCGGAGCGGGTCGAGCAGGCGAATTTTGCCGCGTTGCTCACGAAGCCGGTGCGCGTTGCTCATCTTTTTCGCAGTCTTACCGCGATCCTCGGGAAAAAATCCACCTCGCCGGCCAGAACCATCAATCCCGGCTGGACCATCGTGCAACGTCCCGCGGGTTCAGGCCTGCGTCTGCTGATGGCCGAGGATAACCGCACCAACCAAGCCGTCGCCCGCCGCATCCTGGAGAAAATGGGGCACGTGGTCGATGTGGTGGAAAACGGCGCCGAGGCGCTCACGTGGCTCGCGCAAAAATCCTACGATGCCGTGCTGATGGATTGCCAGATGCCGGGGATGGATGGCTACGAGGCGACGCGGCGCATCCGTGCGGGCCAGGTCGAAGGCGTCGCCCGCGACATCCCGGTCATCGCCCTGACGGCCTACGCCATGGCCGACGACAGGCTCAAATGCCTTCAGGCCGGCATGAGCGACTACGTTGCAAAGCCCATCAGGCCGGATGATTTGCACGAGGCGTTTTTGCGCAGCGGCCTGCTCGGCGCATCGGGGTCGGCGTGAATTTGCCGGGCCGGGCCGCGAGACCGCGCTCGACTGCGCGGCTTGTTCGCCCTTAGCTCAATCGCAATCCCTTGTGAAAATTCTTGCCGTAGAAGATGATCCCGTCGCCCGGGCGGTTCTCCACCAGGCACTCCTGCGTCTGGGGCACGAAGTGATCGATGCGCGCGACGGTGCGGAGGCCCTGCGCCTGCTGGAAAACGAGCCGGTGCGCGTGATCGTGAGCGACTGGACGATGCCCGAGATGGACGGTCTCGCATTGTGCCGGGCGGTGCGCGGGCGCGTCGAGGCCGACTACGTTTATTTCATCCTGCTCACCGGGCGCACGGCCGATGTGGACAATCAGCGTGAAGCCATCGAGGCGGGGGTGGACGATTTCCTTTCAAAGCCTCTCAACTCGCAGGACATCTGGATGCGCCTGCGCGTGGCCGAGCGCATCCTGCGTTACGCGACCGAGGTGCGCCAGTTGGAGGCGTTTCTCCCCATCTGCGGTTACTGCAAAAAAGTGCGCGACGACCAAAATTACTGGCAGCAGATCGAGAGCTACATCAACGAGCGCACCGGCACCGATTTCAGCCATTCCGTATGCCCGGACTGCTACCAACGCGTCGTGATGCCCGAGTTGGATAAATTACGCGCCACATCCGTTTCCGCGCCTCCGGCCAAGCCCCATGTCGAGCGAAAGAATTGATCGCCTGGAAGAGCGGCTCGCGTGGTTCGAGCGCCACGTGACCGAGCAGGACAAAGTCATGCTGGAACTGGCCGAAGAACTCGCGCGCCTGCGCCGTGAACTGGTCGCCCTGCGCAGCCGGAGCGAAGCGGGCGGCCCGGGTGATCTGCTGGCGGGCGACGAGCGGCCTCCGCATTACTGATCCCCGGGATGACGCACGCCGGGTGATCTGCTCACGGCAGGGTCACGCGGCCCTCATCCACCGTCTTGTAGTCGAAGAGGTCGTCGTCCCAGTTTAAGCGCAATGTGCTTTTCAGGTTATAGAGGGTTGAGCCCGGGTGGGCGGCCGCGAAGCGGGTGACTTTTTCGGCGGCCGGGCCTGTAAGCGCACTTACTTCCACGACCGTGCCCAGCGGCGGTATCCCGAGCGCCTTCTTGGTTTTGATGACGCCCATGAGGGTTCCATCGAGCGAGAGCGTGTGCTCGGCGCTGGCCACGACCAGTGGCACGTTGTTTGGGTTGACGAACAACAGCGTGATCTCGGTTCCCTTCTCGGAGGGTGCGATGGACTTGATGCGCACACCGACTTTTTCAAGTTTCGGGGCGGAGCTGCATCCGGCCAGCGTCAACAAACCGAGGGCGAAAGTGGCAAGGGCGAGAGTGCGCGTAAACATGCGCGAAAACCAAAGGCGTCTTTTCGCGCGGTGCAAACCCGCAGACGCATCCGGGTGGTATTCGGGTGTTTTTCCACCCGCAGCCGGAAACTCAGAAAATCGAAAACGCCTGCGCGCTCTCGATGGCGATCCACGCCGCGCCGGCCGTCAGCGATGTGGCGATGGCCAGACGCGTGAATTTTTGCCGGCGCAGGCGGCGGTCATGCCGGTCGGGATGATGCCGCACGGCGGACCCGCTCGATGAGATGAAGCTGACGAACTGGGCGTTGCGCACGACCGTCGTGCGGATGGTGCGGTTGTCCACCCGGCCCATGCGGACCGGCGGACGACGAAAAAAATGGAGCAACGCGCGCAACACGAGTCTAGGACCCAAAATTAGGGTGGTTTTTTCAAGGGGAAACTTGAAACTCCCCGCTCTTTAACGGCCTTTTACCCGATCCAGCCATGCACCACTTCCACTACGTCGGTCCCAACCTCCACTGCGAATCCGTCGATCTCGCCGAGATCGCCCGCCTCTACGGCACGCCGACCTACGTTTACAGCGCCGCGACCATGGCGGACAACTACACCCGTCTCGCCAACGGGTTGGCCGGCCTGGACCTCCAGATCTGCTACGCGATGAAGGCCAATTCCAATATCGCCCTCCTTCGCCACTTCTCGAATCTCGGCGCCGGCTTCGACCTGGTGAGCGGCGGCGAGATCAAACGCGTGCTGGCGGCGGGCGCCAACGTGAAGCGCAGCGTGTTCGCCGGCATCGGCAAGACCGAGGCCGAGATCCAGCTCGCCCTCGAAAACGGCATCTTCTCCTTCCACGTCGAGAGCGAGCCCGAGCTCGCCCGCATCAATCACGTCGCCGGCAAGCTCGGCGTGAAGGCTCCCATCGCCATCCGCGTCAACCCCGACGTCGATGCCCACACCCACGCCAAGATCACCACTGGCAAGAGCGACAACAAGTTCGGCATCCCGCTCAAGCACGCCGCCGCCGCCTACGAAGCCGCCGCCAAATACCCGAACATCCAGATCAAGGGCGTGCAGATGCACATCGGCTCGCAGCTCACCTCGGTCGCCCCGTTCGTCGAGGCCGTGCGCAAGATCACCCCGTTCGTCGAGCAGCTCAAGGCGAGCTACGGCATCACCTATTTCTCCATCGGCGGAGGCATGGGCATCGTTTACAAAGACGCCCTCGCGAGCGGCCAGCAGGCGTGGTGGGACGCGCAGCCCGCCGATCAGCGCCCGCTCACGCCCGAGACCTACGGCGCGGCCCTCGTGCCGCTGCTGCAACCGCTCGGTCTCAAGATCGTGCTCGAACACGGACGCTTCATGGTGGGCAACTCAGGTGTGCTCCTTTCGCAGGTCGAGCATCTCAAGCGCGGCGCGGGGAAGACCTTTCTCATCGTCGATGCGGCGATGAACGACCTCGTGCGTCCGGCGATGTATGAGAGCTACCACGAGATCGTGCCGCTGCATCGCGACTCCGGCCGTCGTGCGCTCGTGGCCGACGTGGTCGGCCCCATCTGCGAAAGCGGCGATTGTTTTGCGAAGGACCGCCAACTTCAGGAAGTCGGCGAAGGCGAGTATATCGCCTTCATGAGTGCCGGCGCGTATGGCTACACGATGGCAAGCCGCTATAACACCCGTGCGATGGCCGCCGAGGTGCTGGTGCATGGCGGCACCTTCGAGCTCATCAACGCCCGTGAAACCTTCGAGCAGCAGATCGCCAGCGAGAAGATCCCGGCGTTTTTGAAGTGACACCGGTCTCTCCAAACCCAGTCAGAAGGCTTGCGAGTTGGTTTTTTGGCCCCGGTTTTATTATCGGTGTTATT
>JAHFTG010000020.1 GCA_023269455.1 Opitutaceae bacterium
CGATCTGGCGACCGATTTCAGTCACGACATCGGCCACGCGGACGAGATTCAGATCGGTGAGCGCGAGTTTGGAGAGGGCTTCCTTGCGCTGGGATTTGTATTTGGTGATGCCGGCAGCCTCTTCGAAAACGGCGCGGCGTTCCTCGGGCTTCGACGAGAGGATCTGGTCGATCTGGCCCTGCGCCATGATCGAGTAGGACGTGCGGCCGATGCCGGTGTCCATGAACAGCTTTTGGATGTCCTTCAACCGGCACGCCTGCCCGTTGAAAAAATATTCGCCCTGCCCGTCGCGGTGGACGCGGCGCATGATCTCGATCTCGTGAAACTCGCTGCCGAGCTGCTTCTCGCAGTCGGTGAGAAGGAGCGAAACTTCGCACAACTGGGCGGGCTTGCGGGTGTCGGCGCCCTCGAAAATGACGTCCTGCATCTTGCCGCCGCGCAGGGCCTTGGCGCTCTGCTCGCCGAGCACCCAGCGGATGGCGTCGGCGATGTTGGACTTGCCGCAGCCGTTGGGTCCGACCACGGCGGTGACGCCGGGTTCAAAACGAAGCGTGGTGGGGTCGGCAAAGGACTTGAAGCCCTGAAGTTTTAGCGCCTTGAGATGCATGCAAAAGAAGCGGCCATTGAGACGGCGTCACCGTGCGCGGCAAACGCAAAGTTTGGAGACGTTAAATCTGAAAAAAGACCTCCTCCACCCTCACTTATGATCCCACGGCATCGTGATCTTGAGGCGGGGGTGCTCGGCGACTTTGAAGACCTTGAACATTTTCCCCGGATTGAGGATGCCGTTGGGGTCGAGCGCGTGTTTCACCGCCTGCATCGCCTTGAGCTGCGCGGGCGAATGCTGGAGTCTCATGAACGGCGTCTTCGCCAGCCCGATGCCATGCTCGCCGGAAATCGCGCCGCCCAACTTCACCACCTCGGCCATGAGGCGGTCCACCGTCTTCTCGGCGCGCAGGTATTCGGCCCGGTTGTCCCGGTGATACATGATGTTCACGTGCAGGTTGCCGTCGCCCAGGTGCCCGAAGGTCGGAATCGCCAGCCGCGACGACTTGCGCAGTTTTTCCAAGAACACAGCGAACTTCTCGTAGCTGCGCATCGGGATGACGATGTCCTCGTTCAGCTTCGAGTCGGCCAGCGCGAACATCGCGGGCGAGCACTTGCGGCGCACTTCCCAAAGCTCTTCCGCCTCGGCGCGGTCACGCGCCTCGCGGAACGCGAGGGTATTGGCCTTCGCCCACGCCAGCACGGTTTCCTTTTGTCCCGCGAGCTCGCTTGCAGAACCCGCGAGTTCGAGCAGCACCACCGGGCGGCCCGACTGCCCGGCAAACACGGTCTTGCCTGTCTTCACTTCGGCGCACTGCACGCTGTAACGATCCAGAAATTCGCAGATGGCCGGCTGCACGCGCAGGGCGAAAAGCGCACGCACCGCGCGAAACGCCGCCGGCTCGTCGTCGAACGACGTCAGCAATGTCCAACGCGCCTCGGGCAACGGGATGAGTTTCAACGTCGCCTCCGTGATGACGCCGAGCATGCCCTCGCTGCCGATCCACAGATCGCGCAAGTTGAAGCCCGAGGAAAACTTCTTCGTGGCGACGCCCCACTCCACGTATTCGCCGGTCGGCAGGAAGCCCTTCAACGCCACCACGAAATCGCGCGTCACCCCGTATTTGCCGCCGTGCATGCCGCCGGCGTTGCAGGCGATGTTGCCACCGATGGTGCAGTATTGCTTCGACGCCGGATCGGGCGGGTAAAACCAGCCGAGCGCCTCGACCGCCTTGTGGACATCGCCCACCACCGCACCCGCCTGCACCTGCGCAAAGCCCGCCTCGGCATCCACCGTGATTTTTTTCCAGCCGGATAAATCGAGCACCCAGCCGCCGTTGATGGGCGAGCCCGAGCCGGTGAGCGAGGTGCCCGCGCCGCGCGTGATGACGGGGACATGGTATTTGTTGGCCAGCGCCAGCACGGCGGCGATGTGCGCGTTGGTCTTGGGCCGGACCACCGCATCCGGGAGAAAGGAGAGTTTGCTGCCGTCAAACGATGCCGCGAACAGCGCATCGTGCGCGGTTGTGACGCGTGCACCGAGACGGCGTTTGAGCAGAGCGGTCGCAGAATGAAAATTCGCCATGTGAAAAGAGTCCAATCGGCCGGGATAAATTACAAGGTCAGGCTGGGCTCGATGCCAAGCGCGGCCAGCTCCACCGACTGCACCGAGGGATCAACCCACGCAGCGAAGGCGATCATGCCGGCATTGTCGCCCGTGTGCTTCGGCTCGGCGGCGAGAAGCGGAATCCCCCGCTCCGTCGCCAGCGTGGCGAGCGAGGCGCGCAGGGTGCGGTTGTTGGCCACGCCGCCGGAAAGCCCGAGGCTGCGGAACGAGTCGCGCTGCAACGCGAAACCGGTCTTGCGCACCAAGGCGTCGATCACCGCCTGCTGATAGCTCGCGCAAAGATCGTCCGTGCGCGCCTCGATCTCGGCGGGCGACATTTTTTCGAGTTGATAGCGCAAGCTCGTCTTGAGGCCGGAGAAACTGAAATCGAGATCGCTGCGCGGGCCGTTGCCACGCGGAAAATCATACGCATCCGCACGACCGGCGGCGGCGCGTTTCTCGATGAGCGGGCCACCCGGATAACCAAGCGCGAGGAGCTTCGCGCCTTTGTCGAGCGCTTCTCCGGCGGCGTCGTCTTTCGTGGACGCGATCACGATGATGCGGCGCGCTCGATCCATCGTGAACAGCAGCGTGTTCCCTCCCGAAACAACGAGCCCGAGATGCGGCAGGAGCGCCTCGAAGCGCGCCTCAAATCCGGCCGGCGCCTGCGCATGAATCGCGATGAACGGCGAAAATGCGTGTCCGCGCAGATGGTTCACGCCGACGAGCGGCACGCGCAGCGCGAGCGCGAGCGACTTGGCCGCGGCCACGCCAATCGCGAGACATCCCGCCAGCCCCGGGCCGTGGGTCACGGCGACTTGCGTGATGCGCGAGAAATCCGTTTCGGCACGCGCGCGTGCGAGCAGAGGCGCGACGTTCCTCAGGTGCTCGCGGGTGGCGAGGTCGGGCACGACGCCGCCATAACGACCATGCAGCGCGATCTGGCTGTGAATCCACTCGCCTTGCAGTCCGAGCGCGGGATCGAAAACCGCGAGCGCGGTTTCATCGCAGGAGCTTTCGAGGGCGAGGATCATTCCGGCGTCAGGGCTTCGTGGCGGCGACGGCGGGCTTGGCATCGTCTTCGAGCAGGAGCGCGGCATTGAGGACGGACAGGGCGGCGTTGAGCTGGCGATCCGGCATAGCCTCGACGTCAAACTCCTCCTTGAAGGCGGCGGGATCGGTGATGTCGTCGCGGGAATGTTGCAGGCGGATGTTTTGATCCTCCACTGCGGTCATCACGACTTCGACATCGGGCGAGACGCCGTGCTCGTGAATGGTTACTCCGCTGGGCGTGTAGTAGCGCGCAGTGGTGAGCCGCATGCCCTCGCCGTTGTGCAGATCGATGATCGTCTGCACGGAGCCTTTGCCGAAGGAACGCTCGCCCACGATGACGGCGCGGTGGGTGTCTTTGAGCGCGCCGGAGACGATCTCGGCGGCGCTGGCGGTGCCGGTGTTGATAAGCACGGCAACGGGAATGGTGAGCGGAGCCTCGGGCGCGCTGGCTCGATACTCGTCGCGGTCCTCGGGGTGGCGGCCTTGGGTGTAAACGATGAGTTCACCCTTCTTGAAAAACGGTTCGGCCACTTCGACGGCGGAATCAAGCAGGCCGCCCGGATTGTCGCGCAGGTCGATCACGAGCGCGCGCATGCCCTGCTCGTTGAGCTTGTTGAGCGCGTTGACAAACTCCTCGCCCGTGCGTTCGGAGAACTGCGTGAGTTGCAGGTAGCCGATGCCGTCGGGCAGCAGATGAACGCCGCGCACGCTGTCCACCTTGATCTTCTCGCGCACGAGCGTGACCGTGAATTCCTTGCCGGTCGCGGGACGTAAAAAACTCAACGTGACCTTCGTGCCGGGCTTGCCGCGTAAGTGGCCGACGACGTCGTCGAGCGATGGTTTTTCGACCTTCACGCCTTCGATGCTGACGATCTGGTCGCCACGGCGGATGCCTGCGCGCGCGCCAGGGGTTCCGGCGATGGGGGCGATCACGACGATATGGCCGTTGCGCTGCTCGACCTGCACCCCGATGCCCCCGAACTCGCTGCTGATCTCCTCGGAGAGCGCCTTGTAATCTTTCGCATCCATGTATTCCGAGTGCGGATCGAGCGAGCCCACGATGCCGCGCAGCGCGGCCTGCGTGAGACGGGCATACTTCGCGTCTTCCTCAAAGACGTAGTTTTCGTTTACCATCTTCAGCACCTCGCGGACGTAGCCGGAGGATTTTTCAAGATCGCGATTCGGCCAGAAGCCCCATGCCGCCGCCATCCGCACGGCGCCAAGGGAAAGCGCCATGCCAAGGAAAACCCCGGCGGCGATCATGAGAATGCGTTTGAGCATGTCCGGCACTGTGGCCAACTCATCGGCTTTGTAAATGGGATCGTCTCACACTCTTTCGCCCGCGTTCGCCCAGGCCTTTCACGCCCGGAGCGGGGCGAAGCCGCACCTGACCTTCGCGGAGTTCATGGACCTCGCGCTCTACCATCCCGAGTTGGGCTATTACCGGCGGGACACCGCCCGGGTCGGCTACGGAGCGGGCACGGATTTTTATACGGCGAGCACGTCGGGCGCGGTGTTTGGCGAGATGGTCGCGGCGGCTTGCGTGACGTTGCTCGGCAGAGAAACGGTCGCCGCCCATACGTTTGTCGAACTCGGGGCCGAGCCGGACGGCGGCGTGCTCGCGGGCGTGAAGCATCCTTTTGCGGCGGCCCGCACCGTGCGCATCGGCGAACCTCTTGAAATCACGGGGCGCTGCGTGGTGTTTTCCAATGAGCTTTTCGATGCGCAACCGCTCCGGCGTTTCGTGCGGCGCGGCGTGGACTGGCGCGAACTCGGGGTGGAGTTGCGTGACGAAGCCCTTCACGAAATTGAACTGGCCGCCGTGGCCGAGCCTTGGCTGCCCGCCGACGCACCTGAAGGCTACGTTTTCGATGCGCCCCGTGCGGCGGCGGAACTGGCGGCGGCAATCGCGGCGCAACCGTGGACGGGGCTGTTTGTCGCCTTCGACTATGGCAAAGCCTACGCCGAGCTGGCGACGGAAACCCCCAGTGGGACGGCGCGGGCGTATTTCAAGCATACGCAATCAAACGATTTGCTCGCCTGCCCGGGGCAACAGGATCTGACCGGACACGTGTGCTGGGACTGGCTCGCGGCGGCTTTGGCGGACGGCGGCCTCTCTCACCCCAAAGTCGAGTCACAAGAGGCGTTTTTCATCCGCCATGCCGGTGAGTTTCTTGCACAAACGATGGCCGCCGAAGCCAGTCGGCTCAGCCAGCGCAAACTGGCCTTGCTCCAACTGCTTCATCCCTCGCACCTCGGGCAGAAATTCCAGGTGCTGCACGCCCGTCGCTAAAAGCCCAAATTTGCCCTTGCCTCGCGGAAGGGCCGACTTTTACCTCTGACCCTTTAACCAACTCACAATCATGGCCAGAATCTGCGCAATCACCGGCAAACGCCCGACCACGGGCTCCATCATCCACCGTAAAGGTCAGTCGAAGAAGAGCGGCGGCATCGGCACGCACATCACGACGATCACCAAGCGCAAGTTCCGCCCGAACCTGCAGAAGATCCGCATCAAAACCGCCAATGGCGGCACGAAGCGTGTCCTCGTCTCGGTCAAGGCCATCAAGGCCGGTCTCGTCGAGAAGGTATAATTCGACGCAATCTTGTTTTAACCAAAAGCCCGCGCCCGAAAGGGTCGCGGGCTTTTTTGTGCCGTGGAAGGTGGGGACGGACCGCCGAGCCGTCCGATTGGGGATCGTATTCTAAAAACCGTCCGCCATTCACGGCAGGCCCAGTGGGCCCACCCTACCCTCAGATCGCCTTGAAAACAATCGCGGCGTTCTGGCCACCGAAGCCGAGATTGTTGCTCATCACGACTTTCACCGGAACTTGACGCGCGACGTTCGGCACGTAGTCGAGATCACAGTCGGGATCGGGCTCGTGGAGGTTGATCGTGGGCGCGATGGACTGGGTCTGGAGCGTCTTCACGCTGATCACGCTTTCGATGCCGCCCGCCGCACCGAGGAGATGGCCGGTCATGGACTTCGTGGAGCTGATCGGAATGGACTTAGCGCGATCTCCGAAGACGCGTTTGATGGCAAGCGTCTCGAACTTGTCGTTGTAGGGCGTCGAGGTGCCGTGGGCGTTGATGTAGCCGACATCGTCGGGCGTGAGGCCGGCGGCGCGGATCGCGCGGGTCATCGCCATGCCGAGACCTTTGCCCTCGGGATCGGGCATCGTAATATGGTGGGCGTCGGCCGTGGCCGCGTAGCCGACGACTTCGGCATAAATGCGCGCGCCGCGTTTTTTCGCGTGAGCGAGGGATTCGAGGACGAGCACGCCGGCACCTTCGCCCATGATGAAACCATCGCGGCCCAGCGAAAACGGACGGCTCGCCGTGGCGGGGTCGTCGTTGCGCGTGCTCATGGCGCGCATGGAGCAGAAGCTGGCGTAGGCGAAGGGCGTGATGGCCGCCTCGGTGCCGCCCGCGATCATGATGTCGGCATCGCCGCGCTTGATCATGTGCATGGATTCGCCGATGGCGTGGGTGCCCGTGGCGCAGGCAGAAACAACGCCGAAATTCGGGCCGCGCGCGCCGATCTCGATGGCGAACATGCCGGAGCAGATGTTGCCGATCAGCGCGGGAATGGTGAAGGGTGAAACCTTGCGGGGGCCGCCGTCGTAGATTTTTTTGATCTGCGTCTCGTAGGTCATCATGCCGCCGATGCCGGAGCCGATGACCACTCCCACGCGGTCGGGATCTTCCTGCGCCATGTCGAGGCCGGAGTCCTGAAATGCCTGCTTGGCGGCGCAGAAACCGAAGTGCGTGTAGCGGTCGTTGCGACGCGCTTCCTTCGGGTCCATGTGCTCCTCGACATTCCAGCCGCGCACCTCGGCGCCGACTTGGGACGCGAAGAGCGTTGGGTCAAAAAGCGAGACGCGGTCGATGCCGTTTTTCCCGGCGAGCAGGCTGGCCCAGAAGGAATCGGCGGTCTGGCCGAGGCCGTGGATGGCACCGAGACCGGTGACGACAACGCGCTGGGAATCAGGAAGGGTTTCCATGAGGTAAAAAGGCTTGGGGTCTAAAAACAAAAAGGCGTTCTACCCGTCAGTCTCGTGTGAGGCTCGGTAGAACGCCGGGGATGAAAGACGCGCTTACTTGGCGGCGGCTTTGGCGGTGATGTATTCGACAACCTGGCCGACGGTGGTCAGCTTCTCGGCGTCGGACTCGGGAATCTCGCCCTTGATCTCATCCTTGAACTCTTCTTCGAAGGCCATGATGAGCTCGACGGTGTCGAGAGAATCGGCGCCAAGATCGTCCAAGAAGGACGCCTGTGGGGTGATCTGCTCTTCGTTAACATTGAGTTGGTTAACGATGATTTCTTTGACGCGTTGTTCGATGGTTTTTTGGTCGGCCATGGTAAGTATTTTCTAAAGATTTGAAGGGGTCACATCGCCATACCGCCGTCAACGGTAAAAACTTGGCCGGTGACGTAGCCAGCTTCCTCGGACGCTAGGAAGGCGACGGCGTTGGCGATGTCGGCGGGTTCGCCGAAACGCTGCATGGGAATGAGCGCGGTGGCACCCTTCTGCACTTCTTCGCTGAGCTCGGCGGTCATGTCGGTCTTGATGAAGCCGGGAGCGACGACGTTGGAAGTGACGCCGCGTTTGGCGAACTCCTTGGCGATGCACTTGGTGAAACCGATCATGCCGGCTTTGGCGGCGCCGTAGTTGGCCTGGCCGGCGTTGCCCATGATGCCGGTGACGGACGAGATGTTGATGATGCGGCCCCAGCGGTTGCGGCACATGGGCCAGCCGATGTGTTTGGTCCAGTGGAAGCAGCTCGTGAGATTGGTCTGAAGGACGGCGTCCCAGTCGTCGTCGGACATGCGGGCGAGCAGGCCGTCACGGGTAATGCCGGCGTTGTTCACGAGGATGTCGATCTTGCCGAATTCCTTGATGATTTCCTCGGAGGCTTTCGCGACGGCGGCGCCGTCGGCGACGTCCACGGGGCGGGCGAAGGCTTTGCCACCGGAAGCGGTGATGGCGGCGGCGACCGCGCCGCAGGTCTCGGCGGATTTGGAAACGCAGATAACGGTCACGCCTTTGGCGGCGAGAACTTCGGCGATGGCTTTGCCGATGCCGCGGCCGGCTCCGGTCACGATGGCGGTGCGATTGGTGAAGGTCATGGGTTTGGGAAGTAGCGAGTAGTGGGTAGCGAGTAGTGAGTAGAAAACAGCGGCGAACAGGAGGCGGGATCGTAAGCGTGATGCTCGCTACCCGCTACTCACTACTCGCTACTTTCAGATCAATACACGTCGCGCTGGTAGCGCTTGTCCTTCTTCATCTGCTTCACGTATTCGACGGCCTGTTCGGCGGTCATGCCACCGTGCTGGGCGATGACGTCGTGAAGGGCGACATCAACATCCTTGGCCATGCGCTTGGCGTCGCCGCACACGAAGAAGTAGCCGCCGTTTTTGAGCCAATCCCAGAGCTCGGCTCCCTTTTCGCGCATCTTGTCCTGGACATAAACCTTCAGCAACTGGTCGCGGGACCAGGCGAGGTCGAGATGCGTGACCTGTCCCTTGGCGAGGTAGGCTTCCCACTCTTCTTGGTAGAGGTAATCGGTGTGGCTCTTCTGGTCGCCGAAGAACACCCAGTTGCGCCCGGTCGCTCCGGCGGCGACGCGGTCTTGCACGAAGGCGCGGAATGGCGCGATGCCCGTGCCGGGGCCAACCATGATGGCGTCCTTCGTCGTGTCTTCGGGCGGACCGAAGTGAGAGTTGGAAACAAAGACAGGCGTGGGCGTCTCGCCGACGCGCGCACGATCCGCGAGGAACGTAGAGCACACGCCGTGACGCTCGCGGTGGTTGGTCGTGTAGCGCACGATCGCGACAGTCAGGTGAATGTCGTTCGGATAAACCTTTGCGGACGACGCGATCGAGTAGAGGCGCGGCATTAGCTTGCGCAGGTGATCGACGAATTCCTGGGCGGTTAGCTTGGCCGACGGATATTCGGCGAGAATATCGACGTATTCGCGCTCATCGAGATAGCCGGTGAGCGCGTCCTTGGATTCGGGTTTAAGGAGTTCCGTGAGCTTGGCCTTTTCGCCGGCGTCGGTCGCCTTGGCGAGGAGGGTGTTGAGAATTTTCGAGGTCGGGCTGCCCAAAGTCAGTTTGTGGCTGAGCGCATCGTGCAGGCTGATCGGCGTGGGTAGTTTCAGCATCGCGGGCGACACGAGTTCGTCGCCGGTGGCACCGAGACGTTCGAGGATTTCAGCCACTTCAGACGGGCGGTTGGTCGGGAAAACCCCGAGCGAATCCCCCGCCTTATAGACGAGGCCGCTGTCGCCAAGATTGACGACGAAGTGCCGCGTTTCTTTCGCGGAGCCGGCTTTGTTGAGCAGGCGGTTCTCGGTGATTTTCGCCGGGAACGGATGGTCTTTGGAGAAGGCAGAGGGAGCGGCTGGTGCGGACATGGCCAAAAAGACTGAGTTTACGCCCCAAACCCGCGCAAGCCTTACTTTCACCGCCGGAGATCGTCGGGCACGCGGGCTTGCACATGCCGGGACTTTGCCGCCAACTCGCTCCGCCCATGAGTGAATCCGAGCCCATCCGTCTGCAAAAATATCTCGCCGAAACCGGCATCTGCTCGCGCCGCAACGCCGAGGTCATGATCCGCGAAGGCGAAGTCTGGGTGAACGCCAAGCAGGCCATCCCCGGCCAGAAGGTCACGCCCGGCGTCGATAAGATCACCGTCAACGGCAAGCCCATCAAGCACGCCAAGGCGCAGCCGAAAATCACCCTCGCGATGCACAAGCCCACCGGCCTCGTGTGCTCCAACGACGACCCGTTCAACCCCGACACCGTCTTCGACCTGCTCCCGCGCGAGTTCACGAAATTCCGTTTCTTCTGCGCCGGCCGTCTCGATAAAGACAGCGAAGGCCTGCTGATTCTCACGACCGACGGCGACCTCGCCAATAAGCTGATGCACCCGCGCAACGTCGTCATCAAACGCTACTTTGTCGCCCTCAAGAAACCCTTCCCCCGCGCCCGCATTCCCCTGCTCTTGAAAGGCATCACGGTTGAAGGCGAACGCCTCAAGGTCGAACACGCCACCCTCGTGAATCCCAACGTCGAAGGCGTGGGCAGCGACATGGACGTCCACATGCACCACGGCAAGAAGCGCGAGATCCGCCAGCTCTTCAGCGTGCTCGGCTACGACGTGAAGCGCCTCAAGCGCTACCAGATCGGCTCCTTCCCCCTGAAAGGAATTCCTTTGCGGGCGATGAAACAACTTTCTACCAAAGAAATCAGTCTCCTCTTCAAAGTGCCCACCCTGCATCCGCACGCCGCCGCCCTCGCGACCCGCGTCGCCAAAAAGCGCATCGAACCTCTCCCGAAAAAATGAAGCTCAACTCCCTCCGCCTCGTCCTCGCTCTCGCCGTCTCCGCCGCCACGCTCGGCGCCGCTCCGCTCACCGAGACCACTGCGGTCTTCGCCAAGCCCGACGCCGCCACGTCCGCCGTGACGTTCCTCAAAGCCGGCAGCGAGCCCGTGCTCGCTCCCAATGCTCCCGCCCCCGCCGGCTGGCTCGCCGTCACCCTCGCCGGCCCGCACAAAGTTTACGCCGCCAACAAAGACATCAGCAAAGCCCTCACCGTCCACATCGGCGCGCCCTACCGCATCGAGCCCAAGGCCGACGCGCCCATCCTCGCCCTCGCCCAAACCGGCGACCCCGCCGAGATCTCCGGCCTGCATGGCCGCTGGACCGAGTTCAAACTCTCCAAGAACATCATCGGCTACATCAAGTCCTCCGCCGTTCCTTCAACCGGCGCGCCCAAAGCCGCCGTCGTCGCAGCCGCTCCCGCCACCAGTTTTTCCGCGCGTGTCGCGACCGATGCCCCTGCCGCGCCCGCCATCGTGATTCCCGGCAAAGCCGCTCCGATGGGTGACGGTGGCTCCAGCGCCCTGCCCCGCCTTTTCCAAGGCAAGCTCACTTCAACCCAGAGCGCCTTCCATCCCCGCCGCCCTTACGATTATCAGCTCATCGATAATTCCGGCGAACGCTACGCCTACCTAGACATGAGCAAGCTCCTCGCGACGGAACAGTTCAACAGCTACCTCGACCGCACCGTCGTCATCTACGGCACCGCCAAGGCCGTGCCCGGCTCGAAAGACATGGTCATCCTCGTCGAGAGTCTGCAACTGCACTGACCAACCTAGCTTAAAGTCTGGAGCTAAGAGTCCAGAGCCTCGGAAACAGTCATCCCGAAGCTCTGGATTTTTTGTTTCCGGCTCTCAGCTCTTAGCTCTCAACTCCAGCTTATTTCTTCATGGAACTGATCGACGGCAACCAAATCGCGGCGGACATCATCGCCGAACTCAAAACCGAAGTCGCCACCTTCACCGGTCGCCCTCCCTGCATCGCGCTCGTGCGCGTCGGCGAAGACCCCGCCTCCGTCTCCTACGTTAAGAAAAAAGAAAAGACCGCCGCCGAAATCGGCATCCTCAGCCGCATCATTCTCCCGCCCGCCACCACCACGCAGGCCGAGCTCGAAAAGCTCATCGACGACCTCAATACCGATCCGACCGTGGACGGCATCCTCGTGCAATCGCCCCTGCCCAAGCACCTCGACGAAGCCGCCGCCTTCCGCCGCCTCGCCGCGCACAAGGACGTGGACGGCTTCCATACCCTGAATATCGGCAAAGTCGCCCAGGAAGACGACACCGGCTTCGTCGCCTGCACGCCCGCCGGCATCATGGAGCTGCTCCGGCGCTCCGGCACCGACCTCAAAGGCAAACACGTCGTCGTCCTCGGCCGCTCCCTCATCGTCGGCAAGCCCGTCGCCCTCCTCGCCCTCCAGAAAAAAGCCGGCGCCAACGGCACCGTCACCATCTGCCACTCCGGCACCCGGGATGTCGCCTCGATCACCCGCCAGGCCGACGTGCTCATCGCCGCCATCGGCCGCGCCGAGTTCGTCACCGCCGACATGGTAAAGCCCGGCGCTGTCATCATCGACGTCGGCATCAACCGCGTGCCCGATCCTGCCAAGAAAACCGGCTACCGCCTCACCGGCGACGTCCACTTCCCTACCGTTGCGCCGCTGGCCGGCAAGATCACGCCCGTCCCCGGTGGCGTCGGCCCGATGACCGTCGCCATGCTGATGAAAAACACCGTGAAAGCTTATAAACAGGCGACCCCTTGACCACGTCCGGCCCAGATAAAACCATAAGCCTTCCACCACCCGCGTAACTGCCCTTGCATCACACGCCATTTCGCTCCTTTTTAACTGACGATGCCTGCCCCTAAAATCCTGGTCGTCGATGATCAGCCGATCAACGTCCAGCTCCTCAAACGCAAGCTGGAGAAAGAAGGTATCGACATCAGCACCGCCTTCAGCGGCCAAGAGGCGTTGGACAGCGTGGAAAAAAACCGCCCCGACCTGATTCTCCTCGATGTCATGATGCCCGACATGGACGGCATCGAAGTCTGCCAGCGCCTTCAGGCCGACGAATCCACGCGCTCCATCCCGGTTATTTTTGTCACGGCCCGCAACAACAAGGAAGGGAAACTCGAAGGTCTCGGAGTTGGCGCGGTGGACTACATCACCAAGCCCGTCGATCTCGACGAAACCCTCGCCCGCGTGCAGACGCAGCTCCGCTTCGTCGCCGTCAATCGCGAGATGATCGACCTTCAACGCCGCCTCGTTGAGGCGCGCCGCGCCGCCACCATCGGTGCCGTCACCCAGGGCGTCGCGCACAACCTCAATAATCTCCTCGGCGTCGTCCTCGGCTACCTCGACCTCATCAAGTCGCACTGCGACAAACCCGAACAGGTGAAGCGCAACGCCGCGCAGGTCGAAGCCGCCGTTCAGCGCATCGTCGCCATCATCCGCCAGCTCAGCTCGCTCGTAATCAAGTCGCGCCTCCCCCTCGTGCGTTGCCAGCTCGACGAACTGCTCACCGACGCCGTCTCCCGTTATCAAAACGATTTCAGCATCACCCAGCCCGTCGTGATCGAAAACCCTCTCGGCCCGCAGGCCATTGATACTCACATCGAGGTTTTTGAAGATCTGATCGGCAAGATCCTCATCAACGCCTGGGAATCCTACGGTGACAAACCGGCCGACCAGCGCCCGATCTGGATCACCACCTCCTTCATCGAGAAACCTGAAGGCCGCTTGTTGAAAATTACCATCGATGACGCCGGCAAAGGCATCGATGAAAAGATTCGCGACCACATGTTCGAGCCGTTCATCAGCAGTAAGCACACGGTGGGCGTAGGCATGGGCCTGACGGTCGCCCGCCACACGCTACGGAATCTCGGCGGCGAAGTTTCGCTGGAGGATCGTCCGGGCGGCGGAACCTCCGCCATCCTCACCCTGCCCACCGAGCACAAGGTGAGAAAACAATCTTTCATCTGATTCCGCGCTTATGCCCAAGATCGCTTTCCTCGGCGCAGGCAACATGGCTTCCGCCATCGTCACCGGTCTGCTCGCCAAGAACGTTTGCCGCCCCGCCGACATCGCCTGCCTCAGCGGCTCGGGGAAAACCGGAGCCGAACTGGCCGCTCGCACCGGCATCGTCGCCGAGCAAGACCTCGAAAAACTCCTCACCGGCGCAGACATCGTCGTCATCGCCTTCAAGCCCCAGCACCTCGGCGCCGCTGATCCGCGACTCGCCGAGCTCACCGCCGGAAAACTCGTGCTCTCCGTGCTTGCCGCGAAAACGCTGGACCGCCTTGCCAAAACTTTCCCCAACGCGCGCAACATCATCCGCACCATGCCCAACACGCCCGCCGCCATCGGCGCAGGCGTGACCGGTTGGTGCGCGCTCACGCCATTGGCAGCCGATGCTCCCGACCGCGCCGCCGTGACTTCCATGCTCCGCGCCATCGGCCGCGAAGTGGAGATTCCCGAAGCGCAGATCGACGCCCTGATGGCCGTGAGCGGCTGCGGCCCCGCCTTCGTTTTTGAATTCACCGCCGCGTTGCGCGAGGCGGGCATGACCGCCGGCCTTGATCGCGAAACCGCCCAGATGCTGGCCGTCGAAACCGTGCTCGGCGCAGGCAAACTAATGGTGGCCACGCAGGCCGAGCCCGAAGATCTGCGCAACAAAGTCACCTCGCCCAACGGCACGACCTTCGCCGGATTGAAGCGCATGGAAACCCGCGATTTTCGCGGCATGATGCTTGAAACCATTCTGGCCTCCAAAGCCCGCTCGGAAGAGCTGTCGAAGGACAGTTGATCCGAAACAACGCTTCATCCCGTTCACAAAAAAGCCCGGCCACACGGCCGGGCTTTTTCATGCCGCAAAGGCTCCGTGCCCCTTGGCATCACTTAATCGCTTCGAGTTCCTCGGCGGCCCACGGCTTGGCGCGGCCTGAGTTTTTTTCGCGGATTTCCTTCACTTGATCGGCGGTGATCGCGCCGCCCTTGTTGCCCCACTCTTGCCGGATATAGGTCACGATGTAGGAGATTTTGTCGTCGCTCCAGTTGTAGCCGCCCCCGGGACCGAAGGCCGGCATGTTGCCGTTGTAGTCCTTGCCCTCGACCTTTAACGGACCGGCCAGACCATGAAGCATGATGCGAACGAGCCGCTCCTCGTTACCCTGAACCCATTCGGAACCAGCCAACGCGGGATAAACGCCAGGCACGCCCGTGCCGCTCGCCTGATGACATGCAGCGCACGTCTGGAAGAGGCGTTTACCCTGGGCGACAGGATCGACCTTGGCGGTCTCCTTCGAACCCGCAGCGGTCGCAGGATCGTAGCGCTCATCGTAAACCATCGGGCTGAAACCACCGCGATAGTGGATCATGTAAAGCGAGCACACGAAGATCATCACCGTGATGAAACCAAGCAGAAGCAGCGGCATCGGCGTATAGCCTTCCTTCGGCTCAGGCTTCTCGCGGAGGAGAATCGAATGAACCTTTTGGATGCTTTCGTCAGAAGCGGCCGCCTGCTCGATCTGAGGATTGGGTTTGATCGGTTCGTTGCTCATTTCTTTTCCTCCTTACCGGCCTCAGGTTTGGGTGCGACGTAAACGTTCTTCGTCTCGGGGTAGGCGTAGGTGTCTTTCAAGCTCAGCAGGTAGGACACGAGGTTTTCGCCGCGTTCGTTCGGCACGATTTCGTAGCCGGCGGGCGGCTGATACTTGGCAGGGAGCTTGGACTGAATGGCCTTGGGCGAGGGCTGGCCGATGATCTTGCGCGTCTCAAAAAGAAATTTAAAGGGCGGCATGTTCGAACCCGGCGAAGTGAGCTGCGGATCGTAAAGATGCAGGTAGTGCCAGGTCGTATCGGTCTGGCGGGCGCCGATATTTCGCAGATCGGGGCCGGTGCGCATGGTGCCTAGGAGCACACGCCTCTCCCGGATGTAGTCTCGGGCGACGCTCTGGCGCTCGCCCCAGCCGCGCTCGATGTCGTCGCCGTAGCCTTCGCGACGCACCTGCTGGCTGTGGCAGTAGAGACAGCCGAGGTCTTCGTAAACCAGCTTGCCGCGGGCGGCGAGACCGGGCGTCTGCAAGGGGAAAGACTTGCCCTCGTTCTCGTCGTAAACGGGCTGGAGCGAGCCGTAGCTGATCTGGTTGGTCAGCACGATGCCGGTCCAGGAAAACGCCAGGGCGAAAAAGATGCCGAGAAAAATGAGAGGAGCGCGGTTCATTGTGCGGTGACCTTCATGTCAGGAG